>NZ_CP013255.1 GCF_001482365.1 Kocuria flava
GCCAAGAACCTCATGCCCCGCAACACCTAGCGGCTCATGATGTGGAGGTCGTGGAGTTCCGCACCGAGGCCGACGCCGAAGAGTTCCACCTCTCCGAGGAAATCCGCACTTCTGAAGCTGCCGATTTCACTCCGGTGAGCGCCTAGTTGTACCCGGGAGACCGGCTAGGAACGCTTGGACGGCCCGGGCCCGCGGATTCCTCATGCTCTGGAGCTGATCGCAAACCCTTTGTACGTCCTCTGGGAGCAGCGGCCGGCCGGCTTTCTCGCCCTCGGCGATAGCGAGGACGACACCGGCCGTGTACCTCTCACAGAGCAATTCCTCGTGCTCCGCGCAGCAGTGCCATGCCGGGGACGCCGCAATTTCCGGGAGCGTCTCCGCCCCGTAGTTCGCCACGGGCAACAGGGTCACGGATTCGTTGCCGCAACCGGCCACTTCACACATCATTTCTTCGCTCATGCCTCCAGCGTGACTGTGCTGGGAGACCCGTGGGGGGATCAGAGCCCGTGTCGCCGGCTTCCCCGGCCCTGACCGCCGGGAGGCCCCGCCCGAGCTCTAGGGTTGGTTCACGTCGCCCCAAGAGAGGAACCCCCGATGGACTCCGCCGCTGATTTCCTAGGGAAGGGCCCGATCCCGCACACGTTGCGCGTGATCCAGACACGGCCGAACACTGACGGCCACGGCGGCTGGGAGGTTGTCCTGTCCCTGGACGGTTTCTACTGGCGCCGGGAGGACGCTGTCCGCGCGGCCGAGCAGTGGAACGCCTGGGCGCGGGAGGCCAGCCTGGACGTCGTGCGCGGCGAGGACGCCCCGGATTGCTGACCCTGGCCCCGGTCTACTAACCCTTAAAATGCGAAACATTTTATGGGGAATCTCCGGCTGTTAGATTCCGAATTCCTCTGCTCTGGCCGTCAATGCGGTTGCCCGTTAAAGATGCCGATACGTGTTCGCCTCGCCGATCAACTGTTGGTCCAACAATCCAGTAATCGACAATCACCTCCACGCCGAAGGCCTTCCCTGCCATCAATGAGCCGTAGACGGCTGGCCCCATCGGCTCCAGCGCCGATGAAAGAGTTGCCCATGCGCCGGTCCGAATGTCCCCCTGAGTGGCACGGGTGAGAGCAGTTTCGATACCAGGGCGGTACTTGATCACGCCGCCGAGGTCCGGGGGTACACCCATTGGATGTGTGATCAGGACGAGTGCGAAGACCGGGGCCGAGTGTCCATCGAGGAGTTTGAAGGCCTTCGCCATATCGGCTTCGACCATGCGGGTGTACTTGCGGACGTTGGCGCGGTCTGGGGTAACTACGTCGAATGAGTACAGGGCTTTGGCTTCCACCAATGCAATCGGTGTAGCCCCTCGGTTGAGGAGTGCCAGGTCGATGCGTTTCCCTTTACGATGCCATTCGCGAGCGATCACTAAGTCGGGCCTGCTCGTATACAGACTCCAGGCAAGGCGGTCGCGCAGCGGCAGTTCCACTTTCGACGTCAACGCCAAGTAGGCGAGTTCCCCAGGGGCGAACGATGATGCTGCGCCCTCCAAAGCTCGTGCTAGATCATCGGCGGTGATCTCAACCATGACCCTATGGTTACATTTCCGGTCGCTCGTCCGTAAGCCGGTGCTTTCTGGTGTGGCGAATTAGGACCCATGTCACGGTGGTAGCAGTAAAAATGGTCTCTGCCATAGCGGCGACTTCCCCTGATGTCTCCGTACCTCTACATAAGTTTATTCCGATTGATTCCACAGTCCTCGGTAGTCCACGGCGAAGTACCTCCCTGATCAGTAACGCATGCACTCCAAAGTTGGGTAGGGATCGGAAGGGTAACTAGTGAAATGCCTTGTAAGGCAAGGGTTATAGGACACAGCAGGTTGTGAGACAGGTGCGTGCTGTGATCGGAGGTCAATTTGTTGTGAATGTACGGGCTGTCAGGGCCACCCGTCAGCCCGCGAGATGACCGTACTGGTGGCGTGTTTAGCGGAGGAGCGGCATCGCCACATGCTTGCGCGACTACCGGAGGATGGGCCGGCGCTGTTCCTGCTCGCTAGCCCGCTGTCCCGAGTCCGATTTCGCTTGTTGCTATCGGTGGCAGTGTGGATGTGCCCGATTCTTCGGGGTTTGCCGCGGGTGGACGCGCTTGCAGATCACGGCCATCGACTCGGTCGGCTTGTGCGTCTCAGCGGCGCATCACATGAGAGGGCGGCGGGGACCCGAAGATTTCTCGGGGCCCCGCCGCCCTGCTGGTCAGGGGGTTGAGTTCAGCCGCGGGTGACGGGGATTTTTTTGGTCCCGGGCAGCTCGTAGGACTGCTTCACCGGGGCCCGTACCTCCAGCACCCCGTCCTTGTAAGTGGCGGTGATGTCCTCTTCCTTGGTCCCGGCCGGCAACGGCAAGGTGCGCATGAAGGACCCGTAGCGGAACTCCGAGCGGTAGGTGGCCTTGTCCTTGTGCTCGGACTTCTGGCGGCGTTCAGCCCGTAGGCGCAACGTGTCGTTGACCACGGTGAGCTCCACGTCCTGCTCCGGGTCGATGTCGGGCAGCTCCGCCCGGATCACCATGGCCTCCCCGTCCTGGAACTCCTCGACCTTGGGCCAGGACACTGGCAGGTCGGGCTGCAGGTCGCCTTCCAGGAGCCGTCGGAACGGCTCCAGCACGTCGAAGGTGTCCCTGCGCATCAATCCAGCCATCACTTGCCTCCTCTCCTGGGTACCGGCCCCGGCAACGTCGGGGCGGCCGTCAACCGGAGGCCGTGGACCCGTCGAGGGGGGCCGGAGGTGCTCTTGTTGGGACATCTCCAGGATAAGCACCGCAGACGGGCAACAAAAGGTCTGTTCTCAGGGTGGGTGCAACATCATCCAGGCCGATCGTGGATCCGCGCTCATTGAAATAGAAGCGGTCGCCGGGGGAATAGCCGGCCCTGGGCTCGCTCTGTCCTCGACCCATGGTCGAGGACAGAACAGCTGGCCGGGCCGGCCCGTAACCGCACCTTGTGCGGTAGCAGGGCCGTGCTGCCTGCCCAGGATTCGAACCTGGAACCCCCGGTACCAGAAACCGGTGCAACTACCAGTTGTGCTAGCAGGCACCGCCCACACGGTGGGCACTGGTCTTAACGCAAGCCTGCGGTCCCCCCATTCCCGGGCTCCGGCGCCCACGCTGGGCCGAGGCAGATTCGAGGCCCCGAACGTCGTGGCGGGGTTGCCGTGCCCTCAGAAATGATCCCGGAGCGTGGCTTGGTTCGACCCCGTGCTGGTGCCTGGCCATGGGCCGGGGCGGCGAGTGAGCAGCCCGGTGCCGGTGCGGTTCTTCCGCGCAAGAATCTTCAGCTGTTGGAAGGGGCGGCCGCCATGTCAGTGCCGGCGGTGAGGATGGCCAGCGAGGCGGCCACGGAGTGGTCGGGTTCTGCCGGCGGGGCAGTGTAGGCGCGCAGAATGAGCATGGACTTACCGACCACCTCCAAGGGCGTGTCGGCGGCCACGAGCCGGGTGCCCGCGCTCTTGCCGGCGGTGTCCAGGACCACTTCCCACTGCGGGGCGTATTCGACAGGTGGGAGCGTGAAGGTCACGGGGCCGTCGTGGGAGTTGAAGCACAGCAGGAAGTTCACGTCCGTGATGGTGCGTCCGCGCCAGTCCTTGCCGATGGCCGCCCCGTTGTAGAAGACGCCCAGGGCGCGGGCCAGCGGCTGCCCCCAGTCGGCGGGCACCATGGGTGATGCATCAGGGTTCAGCCACACGATGTCGGGCAAGGGCTGGCCCTTCTCGCGTTCCACGGGTCGGCCGCTGAAGAACCGGTTGCGCCGGAAGGTGGGGTGCTGGTGGCGCAGCCGGGACAGCGCGGCGACGAATTCGGTCAGCGGCTTGTCGGCCTGCTCCCAGTGCACCCAGGTCAGCTGGTTGTCTTGGCAGTAGGCGTTGTTGTTGCCGCCCTGGGTGCGGCCCAGCTCGTCCCCGTGGACCAGCATCGGCACCCCTTGGGAGAGCAGGAGGGTGGCCAGGAAGTTGCGCTGCTGGCGGGCGCGCAGGGCCAGGACCTGGGGGTCGTCGGTGGGGCCCTCCACCCCGCAGTTCCAGGAGCGGTTGTGGGATTCCCCGTCGTTGTTGTCCTCGCCGTTGGCCTGGTTGTGCTTGTCGTTGTAGGAGACCAGATCGCGCAGCGTGAAGCCGTCGTGGGCGGTGACGAAGTTGATGGAGGCGAAGGGGCGGCGCCCGGAGGACTCGTAGAGATCGGCCGAGCCGGCCAATCGGGAGGCGAACTGTCCCAGGGTGGCCGGTGCTCCGCGCCAGAAGTCGCGCACCGCGTCGCGGTACTTGCCGTTCCATTCGGTCCACTGCGGCGGGAAGTTGCCCACCTGGTAGCCGCCCGGACCCACGTCCCAGGGCTCGGCGATGAGCTTGACCTGGGAGACCACCGGGTCCTGCTGGACCAGGTCGAAGAAACTGGCCAGGCGGTCCACGTCGTAGAACTCCCGGGCCAGGGCGGAGGCGAGGTCGAAGCGGAAGCCGTCCACGTGCATCTCGGTCACCCAGTAGCGCAGAGAGTCCATGATCAGCTGCAGGGCGTGGGGGTGGCGGACGTTCACGGTGTTGCCGGTGCCGGTGTAGTCCATGTAGTACTGCGGATCGCCCTCCACCAGCCGGTAATAGGCGGCGTTGTCGATGCCCTTGAAGGCCAGGGTGGGGCCCAGGTGGTTGCCCTCGGCCGTGTGGTTGTAGACCACATCGAGGATCACCTCGATCCCGGCCTGGTGCAGGGACCGGACCATGGCCTTGAACTCCTGCACCTGCTGTCCCGGCTCAGCGGTGGAGCTGTAGCCGTTGTGCGGGGCGAAGAACCCGATGGTGTTGTAACCCCAGTAGTTGGACAGGCCCCTCTCCAGCAGCAATCCGTCGTGGACGAACTGGTGCACCGGCATCAGCTCGATCGCCGTGACCCCCAGTTTCTTGAGGTGGGCGATGACCGCCGGATGGGCCACCCCGGCAAAGGTTCCTCGTTCCTCAGCCGGGACCTCGGGGTGGCGCATGGTCAGGCCCTTCACGTGCGCCTCGTAGATCACCGAGTCGTGGTACGGGATCCGCGGGGGCCGGTCGCCCTGCCAGTCGAAGAACGGGCTGATCACCACCGACCGCATCGTGGAGGGCGCCGAGTCCTCGGCGTTGAACGAGCCCGGATCACCCGGGTGGTGGGAGAACACCGCCGGCCCCCAGCTGACCTCCCCGGCGATAGCCTTGGCATAGGGGTCCAGCAACAGCTTGGCCGGGTTGCACCGCGCCCCCCGGGACGGGTCATAGGGACCCTGCACCCGGTACCCGTACTTCTGGCCCGGGATCACGTGCGGCAGGTAGCAGTGCCACACGAAGGCGTCCACGGCCTCCAACTCGATCCGGTGCTCGGTGCCGTCCTCGTCGAACAAGCACAGCTGCACGGCGGTGGCCGCCTCGCTGAACAGGGCGAAGTTCGTGCCATTGCCGTCATAGGTCGCCCCCAACGGATAGGGACTGCCCGTCCAAACCTCCATCAATGCCCTTCCCTGCTCACTATCCCTGCCCACCACCACGGCCCGGATCCGCACCCCTTGGCGCCGCCGAACCCGGCCACATCGCACCACGGAAGCACAAGCCTGTCCTCCCTCGCTGACCTCACCATATTCTGGCCTCCGCTGTGGGAAGGCGAAGACCGCGGCGACGCACCGTTTCCGGGGTCTTGTGGCGGGGACGGCCTTTGGCCTCATCATGGCGTGACGGCCCTTATGGTCACCGGTCTGGCGGTAATTGGCGTCGCAGTGCTGCTGCCGATGGACCCTCTAAGCCACCGCTGGGTAGTCACGGCGATCAGCTGGGCCTCGCAAGCAGCGGTGCAAAGGTCCGACGAACCCAAGAGTTGCCTTGTCAGTACGTGTTCACCGTTCCTACTGTGGGGCTGCGGTCATGCATCGGTCACTGCCAGAGTGCGCACGAGGAGGGGCACTATGGAAGTACCACGGTGGGGCACCGGGGGCACGAGTCGGCGTCGTGAGCGGGTGTCACGGAGGGATCTGCGTCATGTCCGGGGGCGCATCTCCGGGTGGGAGGCGCAGCGGCCGGTCGTGGTGTTTTCGGGGCCACGGAGAGGGTGCGTTCTCATGGGCCAGAAATGGCATCTCCTCGCTCGTGCTGGTAGAGCCCTCTCGGGGACGACACCGATCAGCGCGAGCGTGCCGGCCTGCACCGTTTCAGAGGGCGGTGACCGCCGGCGCCAGGCTGCGTTCGTCTGGATACTATCTGTGCTGTTGCGTTCTCCTTTCCCCGGCACGGGCGCGGTGGAGCAGCGGCAGATCAACAGTCCTGTCTCTTCGGCACGACCGGCGGGCACCTGTCGTACGGTGGCTCGTGCCGTGGCCAGCGCGTTGGCAGACACCCCTGGGGTGGTGGGGTTGCAACATACTGCGGCTACTGCGTTGCTGACCCTGATCGGTGCGGTGATGGATGCGCCCAGCCGGGTTGGACGACCTTCCCGTGCCCGGGTCGCGGCGTGCTGCGGGGTGCGTGTGCGCGCCGTGGGCGACCGCGCGGACGTGGCCCTGGAGTTGCGCATCGACCCGTCCGTGGTGGCGTCCCTGGATCGTTTGCAGGCCGCATCAGCCATCGCCTCCGAGGTGGAGGACCGTGTTGCTTCGGTATTGAGGAGGGCGGGATGGCAGTGCGGGGACGTTGAGATCACTATTCACGCCCTCCGGGAGGCCGCCACCGGGCACAGGCGTGCACCTGCTTCGTCCGGGCCGGCAGTGAGCATAGCGAGCGGGCAGTGACTGGCCTCCACCGGAGGCAGATGGCTGGTACTGGACTCACGGTCTCCGACGGATCCAGTAGTATCTGGCCAGGTGGGACCGCATGTTGGCGGCCAGGAAGAGGCAGGGAGTCGGGGTGCCGACGGCGGCGATCCGGCGCGGCGCCAGGAGCTGGTAGCAGCTGAGCTCCGCCGCTGTGGGACCTCCAGGAGCTTGCGATCCCGCCGATCCTTACCGTTCTCAGCCATCGCGCCCGTGAGTGGCGACCATGCTGCTGCCGGAGTCCACCGAGGCCGGGGAGCCGGGGGCGGCGCCGAGGAGCTGCGGGGCGGCGGGCCGGCGTTCGATCCCGGCGACGGCGTAGACCTCGGTCTCCTCCAGGCTCTCGCGCTCCATGAGCGCGGCGACGATCGCCTCGAGCCGGTCGCGGTTGTCTGCCAGCAGGCGACGGGCCTCGGCGTAGCAGTCGGCGATGAGGGCGCGCACCTCCTCGTCGACCGCCTCCAGCAGCGCCTCCGATGCCCCGGTCTGGCGCGGGTCGCCCTCGAGCGGGTAGACCTGCACCGGGCCGACCCGGGGCGACATCCCCCACCGGCCGACCATCTGTCGGGCGAGGCCGGTGGCGGTCTGCAGGTCGGACTCCGCCCCGGTGGTGATGACGCCGAAGACGTGCTCCTCGGCCGCCATGCCGCCGAGTGCTCCGATGATCCGGCCCTTGAGGTAGTCCCTGTCGTAGCCGTACCGGTCCGTGTCCGGGGTGGAGAGGGTCACCCCGAGGGCGCGGCCGCGCGGGACGATGGAGATCTTGCGCACCGGATCCGCCCCGGGCTGAAGCATGCCCAGCAGGGCGTGACCGGCCTCGTGGTAGGCGGTGCGCAGCCGCTCCTCCCGGGGCAGGACCACGGACCGCTCGGCACCGAGCTGCACCTTCTCCAGGGCGTCGGTGAAGTCCCGGATCGTCAGCTGTTCGTGGCCGCGCCGGGCCGCCAGCAGCGCCGCCTCGTTGACGAGGTTGGCCAGGTCGGCGCCGGTCATGCCGGGCGTAGTGCGGGCCACGTGCGCGAGGTCGACGTCGGGGGCCAGGGGGACCTTGCGGGTGTGGACGGCCAGGATCTCCTGGCGCCCGTGCTGGTCGGGGACCCCGACGGTGATCTTGCGGTCGAAGCGCCCGGCCCGGGTCAGAGCCGGGTCCAGGATGTCGGCGCGATTGGTGGCGGCGAGCACGACGACGCCCTCGGTGCCGGTGAAGCCGTCCATCTCGGTGAGGATCTGGTTGAGGGTCTGCTCGCGTTCGTCGTGGCCGCCCACCGAACCGGTCGCGGAGCGGGTGCGGCCGATGGTGTCGATCTCGTCGATGAAGACGATGGCCGGCGCGGCCTTGCGGGCCTCGGCGAACAGCTCGCGCACGCGGGAGGCGCCCACGCCCACGATCATCTCGATGAACTCCGAGGCGCTGGCCGAGAAGAACGGCACCCCTGCTTCCCCGGCCGTGGCCCGGGCGATGAGGGTCTTGCCGGTGCCGGGCGGGCCCTCCAGCAGCACGCCCTTGGGCATCCGGGCGCCGAGGCGGCGGTACTTGTCGGGGTTCTTCAGGAAGTCGACGATCTCGACGACCTGATCCTCGACCTCGTCGATGCCGGCGACGTCGTCGAAGGTGACCCGGACCTCGGACGGGTCCACCCGGCGGGGCTTCTTGCTGCCGAGCATCCCGCCCATGGCGCCGGTCTGGCGGCGCAGTGCCCACAGCCAGAACCCGACCAGCACCGCGACCGGCAGCAGGGAGATGAGCAGGTTCGCGAAGAAGCCGCGCTCGGTGGTCACCGGCGTCGCGCTGACCTGGGTGCCGCCGCTCTGCAGGGCGGTGAGCAGGTCGTCCTCGGCGAAGACCGGCCGCTCGGTGGTGAACTCGGTGTACGCGCCCTCGCCCTCGGGGCGATCGGCCGCCTCCTTCAGTACCCCCTCAATGGTGTTGCCGCGGGCGAAGACCTCCTTGACGTTGCCGTCCTGCACCTGAGCAGTGAACTCGGTGTACGGCACGGACGCCACCCGGGCGCTGCCCACGTCCTGGACGGTGGTCAGCGCGAAGACGAACAGCCACCACGCCAGCAACCACCCCCAGGTCCGCCACCAGCTCCGCTTCTGCGGCGCGCCCCCGTCCTTCGGCAGGCCCTCGGTGCGCCAGGGACGCGGCGGCGAGGCCTCCCTGTGCCAGCGGGCCCAGCGCGCCCGGCGCCCGGACCCCTTGTTGTCTGTGCTCTCCGTCCGTTCGGCCATGACGTCTCCTCCGACGACAGTCACTGCAGGATCACTATCGCCTATCCGGGGCCCGTGCGCACGGGGAGCGGGGACGCCAGGACCCTGTGCCGGTACGGGCGCCCCCGCCCCGGAAGTACACGGGGGCGCCCCGAACCCCTGCTTGAAGGCCCGGGAAAGAGCCGGGATCGGGAAGCCCCCGGCCGCACCGACGCCAGACACCAGGAGTCAGCGGCGGGTGCCCACCGGCAGCGCGCGGTGGCACTGTTCCGGTCGTGCCCGGTGAGGGCCCTGCCGCACGCAGCCGGCAGGGAGGCACGACGGAGCGCACGTCACGCAAGGCAAGAGCAGGAAGACCGGCACCCCTTGCCCAACATCATCGAGTAGCTATACGGGCTGCCGTGCCGCATGAACGCGGCGCGGCGAGCAGGTGCGGTGCCTTAGGGTTGGCCTCCGGCGGCGGCGTGGTAGGCCTCCCGGACGGTGGCGGGGATGCGGCCGCGGGTCGAGACCTGGTGGCCGTGCTTTCTGGCCCAGGCCCGAATCGCCGCGGTCTTCGCCGCATCACCGCCGGAGGTGCGGGTGCTGCGGGCGCCAGCCGAGCGGCGGCCCTGGTCGGTGGCCTTGCGGGCGGCGGCCACGAAGGGGCGCAAGGCCTCGCGCAGCCGTTCGGCGTGGGCGGCCGAGAGGTCGATCTCGTAGTCGCGCCCGTCCAGGGCGAAGGTGACGGTCTCCTCGGCGGGACCGCCTTCGAGGTCGTCCTCGAGCAGGACCTGGACTCTTTGGACCATGGGGGTGTTCCTTTCGTGGTCGCCGTGAGGGGTGCCGCTCCCAGGGGTGGGGGGGGCGACGCGCAGGTGACGGTTGGGGTGGCCGGTTCGGTGGTCAGCCGGTCGTGGTGGTCTCGTCGTCGGGGGCCGGGGGCACCTCCGGGGCCTCTGTGACTTCCTCGGCCGTGGCGGGGGTGTCGGTGGTCTTGGTGCGGTTGCCGGTGATGACGGTGCCCTCCTCGGTGAGGTCCACGCAGAGCATGCCGTTCTCGACGAAGGGCTTCCACCGCCTCGTGGCGGTGGTGTCGATGCCGTAGTGGGCGGTGAAGGCGGTGGCGGAGACGATGGCCTGCCCGGGCCCGCGCGCGGAGCCGGACCGGACCGCGTAGGCGTGCGGGGAGGAGTCATCGGCGCCGCGCAGGGCCATGACCTTCCGGTCGCGGTCGTAGAGCAGTTCCACCGTCTCGGCGTTGCCGATGAGCTCGTGGGCGGCCTTGTTCAGCGAGATCACCCCGCGCTTCTGGATCGTCACACTGGGCGCCTTGGCCAGCGGGGTCATCCTCTTGTCGAACACCTCAAAACCCACCACGGCCTCCGATCTTTATCCTATGCCCAGCGTTGAGAACAAGCGTATCCATAGACGCCGACATTGGGGTGACCAATGGGCTTTTTTACCACCTGCAGATAGGTGAACAGCGACTATCCATGAACGCACTGTCCATTGTCTGCATTGTTTCTAGAGCAGACGAGGGTGATGCGGGGAGATCTATGGCGGCTGACGCCGCGCGAGAATGAGTCGAATTGTCTTTCAAAGCAAGGGATGCGAGACGTCTCATCCCAGAAATTTTCACCCGCATGTTTCCGCGGTTCGGGGTGTCTCGCATCCTTGTGCTTTTTCTGTGCCCCTAGAATCGGATACTCAACGTTAGTTGCGAGACAGATGGGGTGGACGTGGGGAAGCTGATCGGGTACGCGAGGGTGTCGACGCAGCAGCAGGATGCGGACCGCCAAGTGTCTGACCTCCTTGCCGCTGGCGTGCGGCGCGATGACGTGTATGTGGACAGTGGAGTGTCTGGAGGGCGTGCGTCCCGTCCCGCCTTCGACAAAGCGGTGGCCGCGCTCGAGTCAGGGGACACGTTGGTGATCACCACGCTGGACCGTCTGGGGCGGTCGACGCAAAACATGCTGACCTTGGCCGAAGCGCTGCGGCGGAGAGGTGCTGGTTTGCGGGTGCTGAACCTTGGTGGAGGAGACGTGGACACCGCCACCCCGATGGGATCGATGGTCTTCACCGTGATGGCCGCCCTCGCCCAGATGGAACTGGAGATCAAACGGGAGCGGATCACCGACTCGGTGGCCAAGCGCCGGGCCGCCGGCAAGGACCTCGGCGGCCGGCGCCAGACCTTCACGGACTCCCAGATCCGCAACGCCCTGCGGCTCATCGAGTCCGGGGAGCCGGCCACCCAGGTCGCCCGCGACCTCGGCATGTCCAGGGCGACCCTCTACCGGCGAATCCGGGAGCTGCCGCAAGCGACGAGTATCTGAGGCCGTCGTTGGCTGTGGACATCGCGATGCAGTTGACGCACCTGAGCGGGCTTTTCATCGAGCCGACTCACGCCCCGGATGAGGGGTCAGACAGGTGGTGTGCCCTCGTGCCAGGATGCCGATACCGCAGGCCATGGCTGGGGGAGGGGGACGATGCTGACCAGGGTCGACAAGGTGCTACTGATGCTGTGGCTGGTGCCTCTGGCCGTCGGTGCAGGCGCTGCTGTGAACACCGGCGGGGACGAGCGGATGGTCATCCTCTTCGTCACCGGGCTCATTGCTCTGATGTACGTGATCACGGTGATCAGCATGTTCCGCTACGCCCGCCGTCGGCGTGCCTGGGCCGAGCAGATGGCGCACGGGGAAGCTGACCCTGACCACGTGGAAGGGCGGATATTCTACCCCGGGCACGGCTACATCGATACCCCGCGCGCCCGTGGACGATCCATGATCACCAGCGACGCGATGAAACTGTTCATCGTCATCTCGGTCGCGGTCTTCTTCGGCGTCACCCAGGGGGAGTGGACCTTCGCTGTGCTCGCACTCGAGTTCATCACCATGCTCACCATGGGTGTCTACCTCCACGAGCGGGAAACGGAGCTCGACCCGGCCAAGTGACGGGAAGCACGAAGCGGCCGGGTCGAGAGCCCGGGCGGGTCAAGACTCTTCGTTGCAGTAGGGGTTCCTTGGCGGTCGCTGCTAGCTACTGCGTTCGCATCGGGACGTACCGGTCCGAGCCATCCTGACTGGCCTCCAAATGGAAGCCGCGCCGGCTGAGGACACGGGCCGAGGCGGCTTTGGCCCGGTCGACGCGGACGATGAGCCGGGCTCGGCCTTATCTCCGGGACCGTGGCCACAGCCAGGTCGACCATGGTCCGGCCACCTCTGGACCCCAGTGCTCGGGTACACCCAGTAATCGATCTCCACACCCTCGTCCCATCGGGTGGAGATGACCAGACCAACCTCATCGCCGAACTCCTCGGCGATGAGCCACCGGACAGCCCCTGGCCTTCGGGGGTTCGGTGCGGTAACTGCGGAGCGGGTCGATGCCGGAGGGCATCGACCCGCTCCTGAGGGCGTCGACAACAGATGGGGTTCTTGGTTGAGGCCGTTGCGGTTGTGGCGCTTCGCCTATGGCGTGCCTGACCTCGTGCTTACCGGCACTTTTTCGGGCGTCTGCTCCGTGTTGGCGGGTGCATCGGAACTGTTGGTCGGGCGTGGTTGCTCCGGCCCCTCGGCCGGGTTCGGCGCTATGGCGGTTGCCGGATCTTCCCCGTCAGCGTGGGCCTCGGTGGTGGCTGGGCGGGACTGCCGTGTCTTGAGACGGCCGCCGAACAGCTTGGCGAGGATCATCACTGCGATGGCGGCGAAGATGACGGCTGAGGCGGGATCGGTGACGAAGATCTCGAGGCTGCCGCCGGAGACGAGCATGGACTGGCGGAAGGATTTCTCAAGGATCGGGCCCAGGACGAAGGCCAGGACCAGGGGGCCGGGCTCAAAGCCGGTCTTCGACATGATCCAGCCGAGGATGCCGAAGCCCAGGACGACCCACATGTCGAATGCGCTGTTGTTGATCGAGTACACGCCGATCATCACGATGAGCAAGGAGAAGGCCACGAGGATGCCCTGGCGGACCTTGAGCATCTGGATGAAGACTCCGACCAGCGGGATGTTCAGGACCAGCAGCATGAGATTGCCGATGTACATCGAGGCGATGACGCCCCAGAACAGGTCGGAGTGTTCGGTCATCAGCTGCGGGCCCGGCGTGATGCCCTGCATGAGCAGGGCGCCGAAGATCATGGCCAGGACCACATTGGCCGGGATGCCCAGGACCAGCAGCGGGATGAAAGCGGAGGAGGAAGAGGCGTTGTTGGCGGTCTCGGGCCCGGCCACGCCTTCGATGGCGCCTTTGCCGAAGCGGCTGGGGTCCTTGGCGCGTCTTTTCTCCATGGCGTAGGAGGCCAGGGAGGAGATAACTCCGCCTCCTCCGGGGAGGATGCCGATGAAGAATCCGAGCACTGATCCCCGGCCCATGGCCCCGGCGGAGTCGCGCATGTCCTTGCGTGAGGGCCAGATGTTCTTGATCTTGGTCTTGACGATCTGGGCCTTCTCGGTCTGCTCCAATGAACGGAGCAGCTCGGCGACGCCGAACAGGCCCATGGCGACCGCGACGAAGTCGAATCCGCTGAGCAGAGGGGCCTGGCCGAAGGTGAAGCGGGCCGAGCCGTCGATCGGGTCCTGTCCGACGGTGGAGAGCAGAAGGCCCACACCGGCCATGCACAGGCTCTTGAAAGTCGATCCCGTTCCCAGAGAGGTGACGAGGAACAGTCCCAGGACCATGAGCGCAACATAGGCCGCCGGTCCCATGGCCAGGGCGAGCTGGGCGAGCATCGGGGCCAGGAAGGTCAGGCCGATGATGGCGACCGTTCCTCCGATAAAGGAGCCGATGGCCGAGATGCCCAGGGCTGTACCTGCCCGGCCCTGTTTGGTCATCTGGTAGCCGTCGAAGGTGGTGACCACGGAGGCTGCCTCGCCGGGCAGGCGCAGCAGGACCGAGGTGATGGTGCCGCCGTACATCGAGCCGTAGTAGATGCCGGCGAGCATGATGATGGAGCTGGTGGGGTCCATCGTGTAGGTGATGGGCAGCAGCAGAGCGATGGTGGCGGTCGGTCCCAGGCCGGGCAGTACGCCGATGGCGGTGCCTACGACGACACCGATGAAGACGAAGAGCAGGTTCATCGGGTCGAATGCCACGGAGAACCCCTGGCCGAGGTTGCTGATGGTATCCATGTCAGAGTCCGATCAGGAGAAGGCACGGAGCAGGACGTCGTCCGGCAGCGGGACGCCCAGCAGGTTGTTGAAGATCACGTACAGGACGGCGGGTCCGGCAATCGCAAGGACCAGCGTGGATCGCCAGGACTCGCCCCCGAACACGCGCAGCCACACTCCCAACGTCAGTGCTGCCGGGAGCAGGAACCCGACCGCGCCGAAGAGAAGGATGAAGGCGGCCAGGATGCCGATGCCGGCGCCGATGGACCAGCTCTTCCGGGTCCACTGCTCGACTGGATCGTCTCCGGGGCGGATCAGCAGGATCAGAGCGCTGAAGGCCACCAGCAAGGAGATGGCGAAGGGCCACAGCCCCGGTTCGGGGTGCTGCAGGGAGCCCAGCCGCAGCTGCCATGAGCCAATGCCGGCCCCCACGCCCAGTACGAGGAGCGCAGCCGGGGCGATGGACCGCTTCTTC
The DNA here is from genome assembly GCF_001482365.1 of Kocuria flava. Lineage (NCBI taxonomy): Bacteria > Bacillati > Actinomycetota > Actinomycetes > Micrococcales > Micrococcaceae > Kocuria > Kocuria flava. The sequence goes on from NZ_CP013255.1 coordinate 14,572, forward strand.
CTGGCCGTGCCCGTGGGCACTGCAGGTGTGACCGGCGCGGATGCTGCCGTGTCGGTAGTTGCAGACGGCATGGGAGCGTCCACCTTTCCGTCGATGACCCCGGTCGACATAGTGCTCAAGCCTCGCTACTTTCCGAGCAGCGGCTCGTAGCGGGTGTGCATCTCCTGGAACACGGCGGCAGTTTCCTCCCCGGTGGAGAAGGTGTCCGGGACGAAGCGGTCGCCGATCTGCTCGATGACCTTCGGGTCCTGGTTGCAGGTCTCCAGGGCGCCCTCGAGCCCGGTGGCGATCTCGTCGGGCAGGTCCTTGGGCGCGAAGAGCCCGTAGACGGAGGTGGTGACGAGGTCGTAGCCGGCCTCCTGGGCGGTGGGGATCTCGGGGTACGCCTCGGAGCGCTCCTCCCCGGCGGCGGCCAGGGGGACGATCTTGCCGGCCTTCACCTGTGCTTCCACGTCGACGTGGTCGTTGACGAAGGCGGCATCGATGTGGCCGCCGAGAAGGTTGGTGATGATCTCCGCGCTGCCGGAGGTGGGGACCATGGAGAACTCGATGCCGGTCTCCTTCTGCAGCCGCTGCAGCTCGATGGCCAGGGAGCTGGTGGCCCCGGGCACCCCGATAGTGATCTCTCCCGGCTTGTCCTTGGCCGCTTCGAAGAGAGCTTCGGCGTCGGTGTAGGGCGAGCCGGCGGGGACCGCGATCATGGTCGGGATCTCGGCCATGGTCCCCAGGGCCCGGAAGTCGTCCTTGGAGTAGGCCAGCTCATTGGACATCGGGTTGAGCACGAGAGGCCCGTTGGTGCTCAGGCCCACGGTGTAGCCGTCGGGCTTGGCGCTGGCCAGATCCTGCATGGCCACCGCACCGGCACCGCTGTCCTTGTTCTCCACCACGAAGCTGCCGCCCAGGGACTCGCCCAAGCAGGCACCGTACGCGCGGGCCGTGGTGTCGGAGGGGCCCCCTGCGGCGTAGGGCATCAAGAAGGTGACCGGCTTGGTGGGGTAGTCCTCCCCGGAGGCAGAGGAAGATGCGCAACCGGTGGCGACCAGGGCCAGACCGGTGATGCCGAAGGTGGCAGTGAGAGCGCGCAGGTGATGCTTTTTCACGGGAACCTCATGACGTCGAAAATTTGTTGAGAGTTCACTCCGTCCGGAGTGTGGTCTCAGTTAACCGGGTTGTGATGGGTGACACAAGTGCATTTCGTGATCTGTCTCACGCCGATATCGGGGAGGTGGTCTGTTCCAGGGCCATGGTGGTGGCGGCGGCGTGGGCGCGCATCCGGCGGTCCCACAGGGGGCCGGTGGAGAGCCAGCGCAGGACGTCCATCGCGGCGAGGCTGCGGGGGATGAAGACCTTGCGGTGGCGTTGCTCGATGGCGTCCGTGAGGCGGTCGGCGCAGGCTTCGGCGGTGGAGACGACGTTGAAGGGCCACGGCAGGGTCTTGCTGTCGCCGGTGCGGGTGCCGGAGCCGGTGATCATGCCGGTGGCCACCCAGGCTGGGTGTGCGACTCCCACGGAGACGCCCTTGTGGGCGAGCTCCAGTCGCAGAGCGCCACCGAAGGCTTCGACGCCTGCTTTGGAGGCGGCGTAGGCGTTGGCGCGGGGCATGTGCTTCAGTGCGGCCGCGGAACTCATCAGCAGGTAGTGCCCGCGTTGTTTGGTGATCTCGGGCAGGGTCGCCTTGACGGTGCGGATGACGCCGTTGAGGTTGACGTCGATGATCCGCAGCAGGGCTTCCACCTCGGAGGCGGCGACCGTGGAGGCGCTGCCGATGCCGGCGCAGGCGAAGACGCTATCGATTCTGCCGAAGCGGTCGATGGTGCTTTGTACGGCGTGGTCCAGCGATGGGCTGTCGGTGACGTCGGCGATGACGCCGTGGTGCTCAGGGCCCAGGCCTAAGAGTGTTGAGCGGAGGGCTTCGGGGTCGCGGTCCACGAGCGAGACGAGTGCGCCGCGGGCGGCCAGGGTGGTCGCTGTGGCCGCGGCGATGCCCTGGCCGCCGCCGGTGATGAGCACCACCTTGCCGGGTATGTCTGAGCTGGTCATGGGGTGCCGGTCCTTTCGTGGGGGTCGTGCTTCGAGGAAGGTGATGGGTGGACAGGTGCTACCCCATGTAGGAGCCCCCGTTGACGTCGAGGGTCACGCCGGTGACGAAGCTGTTGTCGAGGCGGGCGAAGTAGTGGACTGCCTGTGCGACGTCGTCGGCGGAGCCGAGACGGCCGACCGGTATGCGGCTGAGGTAGTTTTGGTTCACCTCCTCCGGAACGGAGGAGGCCATGCCGGCGGCGATCCGCCCCGGGGCGATGGCGTTGACGGTGATGCCGAAGGGGGCCAGTTCCCGGGCGAAGCTGCGCGTGAGACCCAGGAGCCCTGTCTTGGTCGCCGCGTAGTGGACCCCGCCGAGACGGCCACCGTCACGGCCGGCGAGGGAGGACATGTTGATGATCCGTCCCACCCCGGTGCGTTTCATGTGCGGGACCAGGGCTTGGATGCCCAGGAAGGGACCGGTGAGGTTGATGTCCAGCACCTTCTGCCATTCCGCTGCGGGGATCTGGTCACCGGGAATTTTCTGACCATTGCGCTTGGGCGAGATGCCGGCGTTGTTGACCAGTACGGCAGCCGGGTGCGGGGAGTCGTGGACGGCCTCGGCGATGCGTTCCCAGTCGGAGGGGTCGGTGACGTCGCCGTGCAGGGTCTGCAGGTCTGCCGCCTTTCCCGCCGTGCTGCTGTGCAGTTCGCTCAGGGCGGCCTCGGAGGCGTCCACGGCGATGACACGGTCGCCGGTGGCCAGGAAGGTCTCGACGATGCCGCGTCCGATGCCGCCGGCGGCCCCGGTGACGACCACGGTCTTGTGGTGCTCGATGGTGTCCATAGGTCCTTCTCTCGGGTGGGGCATGCCTCTCAGGGGAGGCATGCCCCAGAGGTTCTTTTAGTCAGCGGGCTCCGGTCAGGGTCTTGCTTCCGACGGTGGAACCGGTTAGGTACGGTTCCGGGTCGAATGCGGCGTTGACCTGGCGGAAGGTGTAGGCCGGTTCGGGCCACAGCGTGGTCAAGCGCCCGTTGCGGTGGTCCACGTACCAGCTCTTGCACCCACCCTCCAACCACACCGTGCCCTGGGCCAGGTGATCCACCCGCTCCATGTAGGCGTCCTCGGCCTCCTGGGAGACCTCGAGCACCTCCAGGTCGGATTCCTCCTGGAAGCTCAGGGCGGCCAGGATGTAGTCAATCTGCGCCTCGGCGATGTACACCGCGGAATTGTGCCCCAGGCCGGTGTTGGGCCCGTTGATCACCCACAGGTTCGGGAAACCGTGCACCGAGGTCGTGGCGTAGGCCTGCATCCCGTTGGCCCACTGCTCGCTCAGGGCCATGCCGTCCCGGCCGAAGACCCGGTAGGCGATCGGCAGGTCCGTGGCCTCGAAGCCGGTGCAGGCGATGATCACGTCCAGCTCATGGACCGCGCCCTGCCCGGTGACCACGCGATTGCCCTCGACCCGGTCGGCGCCGCCGGTCTCCAGCTGGACATGGTCCAGGTTGAAGGTGGGGTAGTAGTCGTTGGACTTGAGCACGCGCTTGCACCCGAAGGTGTAGTCGGGGGTGAGCTTCTCCCGCAGAACAGGGTCCTGGACCTGGGCATGGAGATGGTCCAGGGCCACCTGGGCAGCGGCGCTGACCAGCGACGGCGTGCCTCGCCGCTGCGCGTAGCGCTCTTCGTTGGACCAGAACATCTCCTCCCGCAGCTGTTGCATGGTCTCGGGCATCTTCCGGAAAAGGCCCTTCTCCGCATCGGTGTAAGCCCGATCCGGACGCGGGGTGATGTAGGGGGCCGAGCGCTGGAACACCACGACCTGCCCCGCGATCTTGGCGACCTCAGGCAGGACCTGGATAGCGGTCGCGCCGGAGCCGATGATGCCCACCCGCTTGCCCTCCAGCGGGACCGAGTCATCCCACTGTGCGGAGTGGAACACGGAGCCGGAGAAGTCGGACAAGCCGGTGATGCTGGGCAGCTTCGGTTCCGAGAGATGGCCCACGGCGGTGACCAGGGACCTGCCGGTGAACGTTCCCTTGGGTGTGGTGACGCTCCATGCCGCGGCTTCCTCGTCCCACCGGGCTTCGGTGACCTCTGCGCCGAAGACGATGCGCTCGAGCAGGTTCTCCTCTTCGGCGACCTGACGGAGGTAGCCGAGGATTTCGTTCTGCGGGGCGAACATGCGCGACCATTCCGGGTTGGAGCGGAAGGAAAAGGAGTAGAGGTGCGACGGGACGTCACAGGCCGCTCCGGGGTAGTGGTTGTCACGCCAGGTGCCCCCCACCTCGTGGGCGCGCTCCAGGATCAGGAAAGACCGCCGGCCCTCCCTGGCCAGTCGGGTTCCCATGCCCAGCCCGCCGAAGCCGGCCCCGATGACGAGGACGTCGACCGGTTCGTGGGTCCGAAAGTTCATCGGTGCAGCGGTTGCCATTCTTTCCTCCAGGTGTGTCGAGTACGTGGGGTGGTCCATGGATCAGACCGCCAGGGGCTTGAGCAGTTCGCCGGCCGGCACGAGCGAGGGGCTCCGGACGAACTCGGCGACAATCTGGAACAGCTGCGCCGGTCGTTCCGTCGGAATCGCATGGCCGGCGTCGATGACGGCGTAGCGTGCATCGACGATGCCGCCGTAGAGCAGCTGGGTCTGCCGAGAAGGAACCATCTGATCGTGGGTTCCTGCGATAACCAGGGTGGGGGCGATGACGCCCGCCAACCTGTCGCTGATGTCGGCCTCGCGGTTGAGTCTCATCTGCTCCGCGATGCCCGGCGGGAAGACCCGCGACCGGACGAGTGCCTGGATCTCGGACTCCGTCTTCGCGGCCAGGAAGGGAGGACCGAAGGAGGTCCAGGTGGCGAACTCCCGCAGGGTGTCCCGGTCCGTGTCGTACAGACGCGCCCAGATGCGGTTGCGGAGCTTCTGATGGGCGTCCGCCTTGACCCACCCGGCCACCAAAGTCAGGGTCGAGACCATCTCCGGGTGGGCGGCTGCGATATCCACGGCGACCAGAGCCCCCAGCGAGTAGCCGAGCAGATGCACAGGGCGGCCCGGGCAACGCTCCTCAAGCACGCGCCCCACCTGGAAGGACAAGTCCTCCACGCTCAGCTCAGCTCCACGGGGCTGCAGATCAAGGGCAAGGACCCGGAAGCCGGTCGTGAACATGGGAAACAGCGTGCGGAAATGGCTCGAAGCAGTCCCACCGGTGCCGTGCACGAGGACGACCGTGGGCCGGCCATCACCTGCGGAGCCGGTGTCGTAGAAGGGGATGGCCAGCTCGCCATCCCTAACCAGCCCTTCGAGCGCATCTGGATGAATCTTCAATTCCATTCCCTTCGACGTGGAGCACACACCCCTGCTGGGGGTGCCGGAGGTGCCGCAACGAACCACCAGGTTGCTTTATTGAAAGTGCACTCCGTACGGATTACGCTCTCATAGAAGCACAGCGTGACCTGTGCCACAATCACCTGGAGGAAAATTATGAAGATTCGAGGGGCTGTTCTGGAGACCATCGGCGCGCCACGGCCGTACGCCCGCTCGCTTCCGATCTCGGTGAGTGAGCTGGAGCTCGACGACCCCGGACCCGGCGAGGTCCTAATCCGCGTGGAGGCGGCAGGGGTGTGCCACTCCGACCTGTCGGTGGTCAACGGCGACCGGGTCCGCCCCGTACCGATGCTGCTGGGCCACGAGGCGGCCGGCATCGTCGAGAAGGTGGGCGCCGACGTCCACGACATCACCCCCGGGCAGCGGGTGGTGACCGTCTTCCTGCCCCGGTGTGAGGACTGCGCCAACTGCCGCACGGGCGGGAAACTGCCCTGCAGCGTGGGCAGCGCATCCAACGGTGTCGGGCTGCTGCCGGGAGGCCACAGCCGAATCCGGCGCGGTGAGGAGATCAAGCACCATCTCGGAGTGTCCGGATTCGCCACCCACGCGGTCCTGAGCCGGCGGTCCGTGGTGCCTGTGGGCGAAGATGTTCCGCCGGCGGTCGCCGCGGTGCTCGGATGCGCGGTGCTGACCGGTGGAGGGGCGGTCCTCAATGCGGCCCGGCCCGTCGAGGGCCAGGACATCCTGGTGGTCGGTCTGGGAGGAGTCGGTATGGCTGCCCTGCTCACCGCGATGGCAGTCTCTTCCTCCTGGCCCACCCCCGGACGTGTCATCGGGGTCGACGCGAACCCGGGGAAGCTGAAGGCGGCCCGTCAGCTCGGGGTCCTGGAGACCTACACTCCCGAGGAGATCGAAGACCTCCAGATCAAGGCCCATGCGGTCGTGGAGGCCGCGGGGCACCCCCGTGCTTTCGAGACTGCGGTTCGCGCCACGGCCCCAGGTGGGATCACCGTGACCGTCGGGCTTCCGGCGCCCGGGGCCATGTCGGCGATCGAGCCGCTGGGGATGACCGCCGAAGCGCGCACTATCGTTGGGTCCTATCTTGGGTCCGCCATCCCTGCCCGCGACATTCCCGTGTACGCACAGATGTGGCGGGAAGGCAGGCTCCCCGTAGAAAAGCTGGCCTCATCCGTGATCCAGCTGGAACAGATCAACGAAGCGATGGATGAACTGGCAGATGGAAACGCGGTGCGACAGATCGTCACCTTCGGCTGAGCAGCCCTGGGACAGAGTGCACCCCTGAGCCGGACCTGCGGTTCCACGTCTGACCTCACGGCACGCATTCCCCAATGGATGGAGTAAGGATTCGAGTGAAAAACACGATGACCGTCCCGCCGCAAGGGCTGCGGGACAAGGCAAAGACAGAACGCCTGCGAAGAATCCGTGCGGCCGCCGAAGAGCTCTTCAGCGAACGCGGCTATGAGCACACCACGACCAAGGAAATAGCGGAGGCGGCAGAAGTCGGGGAAGCCACGCTCTTCCGGTACGTCACCAGCAAGCACGAGCTGCTGCTGTTGGTCCTGGGTGAACGCATGGACAAGGTGATCCAGGTCATCAAGAGCGAGGACCTCCGACGGGCCCCGACGTCCTGCGCGCCCGCTGACTACGTCGACCGCATTTATGCCATCTTCAAGGCGCGGGCCGAGTTCTACACGACGGATCCCGAGAACGTCCTGAAGTACCTGCAATACGGACTCACAGCAGGAAGCCAGCTGGGTGCTGAAAGCATCAGACAAGGCGATGAAATCATCGCGCTGACCAAGTCCGTCCTCGACCAAGCGCGCGAAGCCGGACTACTTCTTCCCTTCGTGGACACCTGGGCCGTGGCACAAAATTGCAACGGCATCTACATCCACGAAGTCCTACGAACTCCTGTGCGGAAATTTGGTCCCCATGCCATGTGGGATCGAATTCATGAGCGCGTTGCCGCGCAAATTGAACCCTTGTTCCCCGGGATCTATCCCCCAACATGCTGAAGGAGAGGGTCTGCCTGCCGCGACGAGCCGCTCCGCTCGTGCAGACGCCATCCCCTGAACGGAACACCCGCAAGGGAGCTCACAAGGTGGCGTAGTAGGCATTCTTGATGGATTGATGGATCCGCCCACGGTCGGAGACCTGCTGGCCGTTCCCCTTGGTCCAGGCACGGATTCTCGTAGTCTCCGGTGATGAAAAGGGGACGGCCCTGAGTTTACCGGCCTTTCACAGACGAGCATGGTTAGCGTGTTGACCGACAACTGACGCCGAGTCCATCAGGTGACCTTGCGATTAGGAGGCTGGTGGCCGGCAAGCTGCATCAACAACTGCAACCACCGTCTGTCTGATGCGCTTGGCGGCGGTCTCAGGATCGGGCTGACCGGCGTCGGGCCAGGCTGTGATGGCGGCGATGGTGATGGTGGGTGCCAGGTGCGCAGCCCACTGCATCCAGGACCGGTCCGGGACCATCGCAGCGATCTCTTGCCGTGCGGTGGCGACCATCTCGTCCCGGTACGCCTCATCGCCAAGCAGATCACCCGCCTGAACGTGAAGCTGGCGGCCGGGGACCCGCACCACGAGGTGACCCTGGCCTGGCACTGTTACCAGAAGCTGCGAGCCGTCTACCACGCCCGTTCCGAGCGGGGACGCCCGCTCGTCGCCGAGGTCCTCGCCGCATTCCACACCTCCCGATCCCAGAGACCGTAAGGCTCGGCAGGACCCTGCGCCGCTGGAGGGCCGCGATCCTGGCCTACTTCGACACCGCTGGCGCCTCGAACGGCCCCACGGAAGCAATCAACGGCGTCATCGAGACGATGTGCAGAGTCGCCCGCGGCTTCCGGAACTTCGACAACTACCGGCTACGCGTGCTGCTCACCTCCGGTGGCCACCGGCCGCGGCGGAAGGCGCCGACGCATGCTCATCCGCGAAGGGCCGTTTTATCTGACTTCTTCAGTAGTCCCTCATTGATGAACCCACCGCCATAAATTACTACGACACCTTTCCGGTGTGCGTAATAGTATGGCTGGATGGAGGTTCACAAAGCTAGTGCTTTTCTCACCGTCGCGGAGGAGTTGCACTTCGGTCGCGCCGCCAAGCGGTTGCATATGGCTCAGCCGCCGCTCAGCCGTCTCATCCGACAGTTGGAGGCGGAACTGGAAGCCACGCTGTTCGAGCGCAATACGCGCCATGTCGCGCTCACTCCCTCGGGTGAGGCCCTCCTGGAGCCTGCCCGTGAGTTGGTCATGCTCTCCCAACGGATGAAGGACGTGGTCCGCAGGTCCCAGGAAGGTGAGGTCGGGCAAGCTCGATTGGGTTTTGCCGGGGCATCTGTCAATCAGGCCGTCGGAGAGCTCGCACGCCAGATTCGTCAGCAGCGCCCCGGAATTTCCCTCGAACTCTATAGTTCTCAGTTCTCCCATGTAGGACTGGAACGCATTTTGGACGGTTCTCTTGACCTAGTGATCGGCCGGTGGGACTTCTTGCCAGCGGAGGTCGATTCTCACCTCGTGACGCACGAGGAGCTGTTGATTGCCTTGCCGGAGAACCACCGGTTGGCTGGACAAGGCGCCGTATCCGCAGAGGATCTGGCTGAGGAAGCATGGATCGTCTTGCCTGGTGGAGCCAGCGCCACACTGCCCAACCGACTCAACATGCTGGCGATGTGGTCAGGTTTCGTTCCACGGATCGTCCAGGTTGCCCCGGACGCCTGGACGCTTGTGGTTCTTGTGGGCGCGGAAATGGGCATTTCCCTTACTCTCTCCAGCGTCCGTGACAATGTCCCTTCTCGCGGAGTCGTCTACAGGCCTCTGGTACAGGAACAGAAGCCGGTAGAGGTACGCCTTATCTGGCGGCACGGCAATCTTAGTCCGGCGTTGCGGTCAGTTATAGAAATTTCGGAAACCGTATTCGCAGCTCCTGCTGGGACGACTGCGCGACCAGCTCACCCGCACCCTCCCAACGCCGCCGAAAGGTAATCGAGGGACACGACGGCGCCGGGCCGGACCGCCTTCCATGCGAAGGTTCGGGCCCGGCACCGTCGTGGGCCGGTAGGGCTTATCGGTCGGTGTCAGCGGTTGTAGTGGAAGAAGCCCCGGCCGGTCTTGCGGCCCAGCTCGCCGCGGGCGACCATGTCCCGCATCAGCTGCGGGGGCGCGAAGCGCTCGCCCAGCTCGGACTCGAGGTACTCGGCGATGCCCAGGCGCACGTCCAGGCCCACGATGTCCGTGAGCGCCAGCGGACCCACCGGGAACCGGTAGCCCAGCACCATGGCGTTGTCGATGTCCTCGGGGGAGGCCACGCCCTCCTCGACCATGCGGATGGCCTCGAGCGCGATCGCCACGCCCAGCCGGGAGGAGGCGAAGCCGGGGGCGTCGTTGACCACCACCGGGGTCTTCCCGAGGCCCTCGACCCACTGCACGGACAGCGCCCGCAGCTCCTCGCCGGTGTGCTTCGAGAGCACCACCTCCACGAGCTTCGACGCCGGCACCGGGTTGAAGAAGTGCAGACCGCAGAACCGCTCGGGGCGGGCCAGCTGCCCGGCCAGCCCGTCCACCGACAGCGAGGACGTGTTCGTGGCCAGCCACGCGCTCTCGGCCAGGTGCCGCTCGACCTGCTGCAGCGCCGAGACCTTCAGGTCCCAGGACTCCGGCACGGCCTCGACAACGAGCTCGCACCCGGCGAAGTCCGCGTGGTCCACGGACAGGCTCAGCTTCTGCGACCACTCGTCGAGGTTGCCGTCCACGGCCCCGCGCTCCAGGGACCTGCTCAGGTCCCGCTCGATCCGTTCCTGCGCGGCCTCGGCGGCCTGGCCGTCGCGCTCCACGACGGTCACCTGCGCCCCGGCGAGCAGGAAGGCGTGGGCGATGCCCGCGCCCATGCGGCCTCCGCCCAGGACGCCGACGGCGGCGGGGACTGTGGCGGGCATCAGATTTTCTCCACGAGCATCGCGGTGCCCTGGCCCACGCCCACGCACATGGTCGCGAGGCCGCGCTCCGCGCCCTCGCGCTCCATCCGGCCCAGCAGGGTCACGACCAGCCGGGAGCCGGAGGAGCCCAGGGCGTGGCCCAGGGCGATGGCCCCGCCGTCGTTGTTCACGATCCCCTCGTCGAGGCCCAGGCGGCGGATGCAGGCCAGGGACTGGCTGGCGAAGGCCTCGTTGAGCTCGACCGCGCCGAGGTCGCCGATGCCCCACCCGGTGCGCTCGAGGACCTTCTGCGTGGCGGGGACGGGGCCGAGGCCCATGATCTCCGGGGCCACCCCGGCCGAGGCGCCGTCGACGATCCGGGCCCGAGCCGTCAGTCCGTACTTCTCCGCGGCCCGCTCCGAGACCACGAGGATCGCCGAGGCCCCGTCGTTGAGGGAGGAGGAGTTGCCGGCGGTGACGACCGAACCGTGCGTCACCACGGGGCGCAGCTTGGCCAGCACGTCCATGGTGGTGCCCGGACGGGGTCCCTCGTCGGTGTCCACGACGGTCTCGGCGCCCTTGCGGCCCTTGACGGTGACGGGCACGATCTCGTCGGCGAAGCGCCCGGCGTCGATCGCAGCGATCGCCTTCTCGTGGGAGGCCACGGCGAAGGCGTCGGCGTCCTCGCGGGTGATGCCGTCCACGGCGGCGACCTCCTCGGCCGTCTCGGGCATCGAGTAGGTCATCTTGTCGTGCTTCTTGAACTCGGGGTTCGTGAAGCGCCAGCCGATCGAGGTGTCGAAGACCTCCCCGGGCTTGGCGAACGCGGTGGCCGGCTTCTCCATGACCCACGGGGCGCGGGACATGGACTCCACGCCGCCGGCGACGACGACGTCCGCGGCCCCGGCCTTGATCATGTGCGAGGCCATGATGATCGCCGACAGGCTCGAGGCGCACAGCCGGTTGACCGTGATGCCGGGGACGGTGTCGGGGAAGCCGGCCAGCAGCCAGGCCATGCGGGCCACGTTGCGGTTCTCCTCGCCGGCGCCGTTGGCGTTGCCCAGGATCACCTCGTCGACGTCGTGCGGGTCGATCCCGGCGTCGGTGACCGCGTGCTTGACCACCAGGGCCGCGAGGTCGTCCGGGCGCACGCTCGAGAGCGCGCCGCCGTACCGGCCCACCGGCGTGCGCGCGCCCCCGACCAAAAATGCTTCCGTCATTGTCTGTTCCAATCTTTTATCTCATTAGGTTGTTGTAGATGCTCAGTTGAAGGCCGAGATCCCGGTGATGTCCCGGCCCACGAGCAGGGCCTGGATGAAGTCGGTGCCCTCGTAGGTGGAGACGACCTCCATGTCCGTCATGTGCCGGATGATGTGGTTCTCCAGCAGCAGCCCGTTGCCTGCCAGGAGGTCGCGGGCCTCGTTGCAGATCCACTTCCCCTTCTGCGCGGTGGCCATCTTCACCATCGAGGCCTGCGCGTTGGACAGCTGCCCCCGGTCGGCGAGCTCGGCCATCCGGTCGCACAGCAGCTGCATGGCGGTGAGCTCGCTGAGCATGTTCGCCAGCCGGGACTGCACGAGCTGGTAGCTGCCGATCGCGTGGCCGAACTGCTTCCGGCGGGAGGCGTAGTCGGCGGCGATCTCGAACGCGGCCATCGCGTGGCCCACGGCCTCCCACGCGGCCCCGCCCCGGGTGGCCTGCAGCACGCGGGAGACGTCCTTGAAGGACCGGCAGTGCTCCAGCCGGTTGGCCGCGGGCACCCGCAGGCCCTCCAGCACGATGTCGGCCTGCTGGATCGCCCGCTTGCCGACCTTGCCGGTGATGACCTCGGGCCGGTAGCCGGCCGGGTGCTCGCCGGCGTCGGTCTTCTCGACGACGAAGGCGTTGACCTTCCCGTCCTCGGTGTTGCGCGCGAACAGCACGACGACGTCGGCCGCGTGCCCGTTGCCGATCCAGCGCTTGTGCCCGTCGATCACCCAGCAGTCCCCGTCCCGGCGGGCGGTGGTCTCCAGGGCCACCGAGTCGGAGCCGTGCTCGGGCTCGGTGAGGGCGAACGCCCCGGTCTTCTCCAGCCGGGCCATGGCCGGCAGCCAGCGGTCCTTCTGCTCCTCGGACCCGAGCATGTTCAGCGCGCCCATGCACAGGTTGCCGTGCACGCCCAGGAACGTGTTGATGCTGCCGTCCACCCGCGCCATCTCGCGGGCGACCATCCCGGCGGCCTTCCGGCTCATCCCCGGGCAGCCGTGGCCCTGGATGGTGGTGCCGATGATGCCCAGCTCGGCCAGGCCGGGCAGCAGCTCCCAGGGGAACTCGGCGCGCTCCCAGTAGTCGTTGATCAGGGGCAGCACCTGCTGCTCGGCGAAGGCGCGCACGCGGTCGCGCACGGCGATCTCCTCGGGGCTGAGGTCGTCGTCGAGCCGGAAGTAGTCGGAGGTCGCGGCGCCGGCGGGAACGGCCTCCGGGGACGCGGTCGAGGGAGCGCTGGAGGTGGTGGTCATGGTTAGTCCTTTCGTCGGCGGGTCGCAGGACCCGCGGTGGAGACAATGGTTAGGGATGTCGGGGCTTGCCCCGGTTGGCCCTCAATGCGGTGAACATGGCCAGACCTGTCAGCGAAACTGCGGGGAAAATCAGCAAGGATGCGTTGGTCGCGTATGCCAGGGAGACCCCGGAGTAGCCGAGTGCCATGGCGAGGAAGCGGAGCATGTTATGGATGCCAATCGCGGTTCCCGCGCGCCCGGCTGGGGAGAGGACGAGCTCCGTGGCCGCCGCGCTCTGGGTGAAGGCGATGCCGGTCCCGGCGAGCAGGAGCCCTAAGATCACCAGGGACACGATCACCCAGCGAGCCACGCCGAGATCGGACGAGACCAAGGCCAGTGTGATCACCGGGGCGGCGACTACGAGTATCAGGACGCCGCTGCTCAGTTGTGTACTGGTGCCACGCTGGCGGCCTAATCGCCCGGCTACAGGTCCTGCCACGATCATGGCCAGCGCCAGGGTGAAGACCACAACTCCGATCTGTGCCGGCCCTAGATCCAGTTTCGAGGCCAGGAACAACGGCACGGCCACGATGGAGACCGCCATCGAACCCATAGCCAGCCCGGCACCGGCCGCGGCAGTCAGGTATCCCGGGTCGCGCAGAAGAGCGGGATCCAGCAATGGGCCCGGCGTTCCAGCGTGCTCGGCGGCGAATCTCGCGCGCCGTCGGCAGAGATGACCGAACATGGTCCAGCTGCCAATCGCGCAAATCGTCAGCAATGTCACGCCCACCCAGGGCCCACCCTGTCCGGCCAGCAGTATGGCGGTCGCTGTCGATCCGCCCCCGGCGACGAGCCAGAACATCGCAGAAGCGTGCGTGGGCGGGCGCCGCCGGGCCACGGTCGGCATGGAGACCGCGAGCAACACCATCATGACGAGCACCAGTGTCGCGTGCGTGATGAAGACATACCGCCAGCCGAGGACCTCGGTGACAACCCCGCCGAAGGGCGGACCGACTGCCTGGCCCAAGCCGATGGCCGAGGCCCAGGCGCCCATGGTCTGCGCGGTCCGTTCCGGCCACAGACTCATCAGGGCGGCCTGCACACACGGAGGAATCGCGCTGCATGCGGCGCCCTGAACTGCACGGGCGGCGATCAGCGTCTCCATCCCGGGAGCCAGAGCCGCCGCTATTTCGGCCAACACCATAATCCCGAGGGCTGAAACGAGGAAAATCTTGGTCCCGAAGCGGTCGCCTGACCACCCGGCTAACGGCACAACCGTAGCCATGGCGATCGTGAAGGCGCTCACGGCCATAACCGACTGCTGGGATGTCATGCCCAGTTCCGTCTGGATCACATACAGCGGCGCATTGATCACGTTCGCCGACAGGGTACCCAGCGCGGTCGTCCCGAGCAGCGCCGGATATGCGATCCGCCCTCCACTGTTGCCGGAGCGCCCCAGCGATGCGGCACTCATGCACGGTTGTCCCTGACAGCTGCCGGCTCCGAGGCAACGATTTCGTCCGTAACGACGATGTCCTCCAGCGCCGCCCGCACGGTGTCTGGTAAGGGGACAGACCGGCCCGTGGCCGGGTCCATCTGCACGAGCACCGTCCGGGCTCGCGCCGCCACCTGACCGTACTGCAGAAGCTCGTAGGCCACTGTGTAAGACGACCGACCCAACCGGGACACCCAGACGCGGGCCGTGAGCTCGGGCCCATGGTCAATGGGCCGCAGATAGTCCAGGTTGAGTGACACCACCACGCGCGGTCTAATTGGGTCAGGAATGCCGTCCGCGCCCATCCAATGGGCGATCGCAGCCAGCCGCGCCTCCTCGATCAGCGTGACGACTCGGGCGTTGTTGACGTGGCGGTTGATGTCCTGGTCAGACCACCGGACGGGTAGGACCGTGGTGAACACTGAACTCATGACGCCTGCCGGGCGGCGGGCTGGGCGTTGCGCAACCAGGTCAAGATCGTGTCCCGGTCGCCGTCGAGCCGCGGCGGGGCCTGCGTGTAGTCGACCGGGGTGCGGCTGAACTCCACCGGGTGGCGGACCGTGGGGATCTCGCGGTCCCCCGACCCGGCGAGGACCACCGGGTCCAGGCCGAGCCCCTCGGCGAACCGGACGCCCTCGTCCACCCCGAGGATCGGGGCGCAGGGCACCTGCACGGCCTTGAGCCGCTCGAACCAGTCCTCGGCGTCCCGGGCGGCGAGCCGCTCGATCATCAGCCGGCGCAGCTCCACCCGGTTCGCGTTGCGCGCGGACACCGTGCGGAACCGCTCGTCCTCGGCCAGCTCCGGGGCCCCGAGGCACCGGCAGAGCCGGGCGAACTGCCCGTTGTTGCCCACGGCGATGACGATGTCCTTGTCCCGGGCGGGGAACGGCTCGTAGGGGTAGAGGCTGGGGTGCTCGTTGCCCATCCGGGTGGGCACGCTGCCGCCGGCCACGTAGGCGGCGGACTGGTTGACCAGCCCGGACAGGGCCGAGGTGAGCAGGTTCAGCTCCACGTGCTGGCCCGCCCCGGAGGCCTGGCGCTCGTGGAAGGCGCCGAGGATGCCGGTGGCCGCGTGCAGGCCCGTGATGACGTCGAAGAGGGCCACCCCGGCCCGGTACGGCTCGCCGTCCTGGCTGCCGGTGAGGCTCATCATCCCGGAGAGGGCTTGGGCCAGCAGGTCGTAGCCGGGCAGGTCGGCGCCGCCGGCGGTGCCGAAGCCGGTGATCGAGGCGTAGACGAGGTCCGGGCGCCACGCGCTGACGCTCTCGTAGTCGAGGCCGTAGCGGGCCAGTCCGCCGGGCTTGAAGTTCTCCACGAGGATGTCCGCCCGGGCGATGATCTGCTCCACGACCTCCAGCTGCTCGGGGTCGGCGAAGTCCAGGGCGATCGAGTGCTTGTTCCGGTTGACCGAGAGGAAGAAGGTGCTCTCGCCGTCCCGGTGGGGCGGAACCCACGCGCGGGCGTCGTCCCCGGCGGTGGACTCCACCTTGATCACGGTGGCGCCCATGTCCGCCAGGAGCATGGTGCAGTAGGGCCCGGCGAGCACGCGGCTGAGGTCCGCGACCACCACCCCGGCGAGCGGGCCGGTGCCGGGGCGGCCGAAGATCTCCTGCAGGACGCGCAGGTCCTCGAACTGGCTCATGTCGTCTCTCCTCGTGGTTCGGTGGGTGCGGCGCGCGGGTGGCGCTCAGCCGGCGTACTCGTACCAGCCGCGGCCGGTCTTGCGGCCGTAGCGGCCCTGCTCGTAGAGCTTCTGCACGGAGGGGTGCGGCAGGTCCGCGGGGTCCCCGCTCTGCTCGTGCTCGGACAGCCGGATCAGGTAGGACACGTCGATGCCCACCAGGTCCATGAGCTCGAAGGGGCCCATCGGGTGGCCCAGGGCCGTTCGGGCGGCCACGTCGATGTCCTGGAAGCTGGCCACGCCGTCGGCCTCCAGGCGCAGCGCCTCGTCCCGCAGGGCCCCGAGGAGGCGGTTGGCCACGAAGCCGGGCACCTCCCGGTTCAGCCGCACCGGCTGCTTGCCGAGCCGGCGGGCCAGCTCGAGGGTGGTCTCCACGGTCGCGTCCGAGGTCTGCGGGTTGCGCACCACCTCGACGCAGGCCATGACCAGCGCCGGGTTGAAGAAGTGCATGTTGCACACGCGGTCCCCGCGCCCGGTGGCGTCCGTCAGCAGGGAGGAGGGGATGGTGGAGGAGTTGGTCGCCAGGATCGCGTGCTCGGGGGCGGCCTCGTCCAGGTCGGCGAACAGCTGCCGCTTGATGTCCAGCCGCTCCACGGCGGCCTCGAGCACGAAGTCGGCGGTGCGGGCGGCCTCCAGCGAGTCGGTGGTGTACGCCATCCGGGCCAGGGCGGCGTCGACCTCCTCCCGGCTGCGGGCGCCCTTCTCGGCGAGCCGGCCGAGGCGGCGGTGCACCTCGTCGCGGGACCGGTCGAGGGCGGCGGGGTCGAGGTCGCTGATGGTGACGGGATAGCCGGCCAGGGCGAAGACCGCCCCGATCTGGGTGCCCATGGCCCCAGATCCCACGACGAGGACGGTCCGGACGGCGTCGATGCTCGGCTGGGGATTCATGTTCGCTCCTTCGCAAGGCTGCGAAGCCTCGGTTTGGGGGATGTCTCGGTCATGTTCGTGTTCCGGATGTCTGGGGATCAGCCGTCGTCGCGGAAGCGGGCGGGTCGTTTCTCGAGGAAAGCACTGGCACCTTCGGCCTTCTCATCGGCGGCGTAGAGCAGCGACTGGGCCAGCCGCTCGAGCAGCAGCCCGGTGCGCTGGTCTGTCTCGGCTCCGTTGCGCACCACGAGCTTGGCCAGGCGCACGGCTAGCGGGCCTTTGGCAAGGATGGTTCGTGCGGTCGCGTGTGCGGTATCCATCAGCTCCTCGGCCGGGACCACGCTGGTCACCAGCCCGATGCGTAGGGCCTCTTCGGCGTCGATGATCCGGCCGGTGAGGATCATCTCCTGGGCTCGGCCCAGGCCGACGAGCCGGGACAACCGTTGGGTGCCGCCGGCTCCGGGGAGGATGCCGAGGTTGGTCTCGGGCAGGCCGAAGCGGGCGTTGGCGGCGGCAATGCGGATGTCGCAGGACATCGCCAGCTCATTGCCTCCGCCCAGCGCGAAGCCGTTGACTGCGGCGATCGTGGGCAGCTCGAGGTCCTGGATCCGGTCGTAGAGGCGCTGCATCCGGGCCCGCAGCCCGTCCTGCAACGTGTAGCCGATCAGCTGGGAGATGTCTGCACCGGCCACGAAGGCCTTCTCTCCCGCGCCCGTGAACACGACGGCGTCGACGTCCTCTCGCCGCTCGAACGCGTCGAGGGCTGCTTCGATCCCATCCAGCACCCCGAAGTTCAGGGCGTTGCGGACTTCGGGCCTGTTCACCGTGACGACGGCGATCCGGTCTCGGACTGTGGTGGTGACCGTCGTCGCGCTGTCCGTGGTGTCCTTCATGGCTGGTCCTTTCCGATCAGACGGTGGTGGTGACGGGTGCGTCGGCCCGATCGGCGGAAGTGCCGTCGTCGCCCTTGGGCCCTGCTTTCACCGTGAGGAAGGTGAGCAGCACGCTCCCGGCCACAAGGACCAGGCCGGCGATCGCGCTGAGCGGGGCGGGCAGGAACAGCAGGAACCCGCCGAGGGCCGCCGCGGCCCGGGACATGGCGGGCATCCGGCGGTCGAAGCCGACCGTCCAGCCCTCGATGGCCGACGCCAGGGCATAGACCCCCACGATGCTCAGCACGAAGGCCAGCAGGATCCGCCCGGGCGAGTCCTGAGCGACCAATGCGGGGTTGAGAGCGAAGCCGAACGGCACGATGTACTTCACCGCGCCCAGCTTCATGGCCGCCACGCTGGTGGCCATGGCGGGGGCCTTGGCTAGGCCCGCCGCGGCGAACGCGGCCAGACCCACGGGCGGGGTGATGTAGGAGACGGACGCCCAGTAGATGACGAACAGGTGCGCCGCGAGCGGGTTGACCCCCAGGTCGATGACCGCCGGGACCATGACAATCGCCAGGAACACGTAGGCGGCGGAGATGGTCATGCCCATGCCGAGGATGAAGCAGGTGACGGCGCCGGCGATGAGGATGAGGACCACGTTGTCGCCGACCAGCGAGACCAGCTCGCGGGCCAGGGACAGGCTCACGCCGGTGGCGGTCAGGCCGCCGACGATCAGGCCCACGCCGGCGATGATTCCGATGATGTTGCTCAGTGTCCGGCCGGAGTCCACGAGGAAGTCGGTGAACTCTCGCAGGCCGAATTTCTGGCCTGGGCGCAGGACGGCCACGATCAGCAGCACGAGGATCACCCAATAGGGCACCTGCGTCTCGGAGTTCGTGAGGAACAGCAGACCGGTGAGCAGCGCCAGAGCCAGGACATAGGGCCAGCCCTGCACCAGGGTGGCGAGCATCCGGGGCAGCTGGGCGACGGGTACTCCCTTCAGTCCCTTGCGAGCGGCGTAGCCATCCACCTGCAGGTAGATGCCGAGGAAGTAGAGAACCGCGGGGATGGTCGCGGCCACCAGGATCTCCGTGTAGGGCACTCCCACGAAGGAGACCATGAGGAACGCCGCGGTGCCCATGATCGGCGGGGTGATGGACCCTCCGGAGGAGGCCGTGGCCTCGATGCCGCCCGCGTAGGTGGGGCTGAACCCGGAGCGCTTCATGGCTGGAATGGTCATGGGCCCGGTGGTCAGCACGTTGGAGACCGCGCTGCCGCTCATCATGCCCATCGCGGCGCTGCTGGCCACGGAGACCTTTGCCGCGCCGCCGCGGTAGCGGCCGAAGATCGACATGGAGAGGCTGTGGAAGAAGTCCGCGCCGCCGGTGTGCTGGAGGGCCACCCCGAAGACCAGGAAGCCGATGAGGATGGTGGCCGCGGTCTGGATGGGCAGGCCCAGCACGCCCTCGGCGCCCATGATGTGCACCTGCGCCAGAGTCGGGAGGTCGTATGTGACGCCCTGCAGGACACCGATCGGCAGGTTCTCGGCGACTAGCGGGTACAGGGAGAACAGCAACGCGATGATCGTCACCGTCAGCCCGCCGGTGCGGCGCAGGGCCTCGAGGACCACGAGCCACAGCACGAACGCGGCGATCGTGGCGCTGGTGGGCGCCATGAACTCCCAGCCGTAGTTTTTGATCCGGGTGCCGTTGACCGCGAAGTACACGCACACCGCTGCGGAGACGACCATGAGCAGGACGTCGAACCACTGGACCCGGCGCTCCCGACCCGGACCAGCGGCGGTGCTGCCGGCCCGGTCATCCTGCTGGGCCTCCACCTGTTGGGCGAGCGGGATCTTACGCAGGGGGTTGACAATGAACACGACCGGCAGGAAGGCCGCCAGGATCAAGTAGAGGTAGGAGTTGGTGAGCAGGGACAATCCGCCCACGTTCCAGAAGAAGACCTGGTTCATGGCCAGCAGCACGCCCAGCACGGTCAGCACGATCACGGCGGCTCGCCACGGGGCCGTCACCCGGGTGTCAGTTCTCATCGTCGGTTCCCTCGTCCTCCAGCTCGGTCTTCTTCCAGTCCGCCCAGTTCTGCGCGAGCGTCTCCGCCGAGGAGGACTCGACGACGCCGGGCCATCCCTCCCGCATCCGCTCGCCACGCTCGATGAGCTCCTGGTTCTTCCGCTCGAGCTCCTCGGTCCACACGCCACGCTCCTCGAAGTAGCGGACGGTGCCCTCGTGGAACGGGACCACCAACGGTTCCTTCAGCACGGCGTCGAAGGAAAACTGTTTCGTGTCCGGGGTGGTGCCCTCGTAGTGCTCGTAGTTCTCCACGATTGCCTTTACAAGGTGGTAGACCTCATCGGCGTCGCGGGAGGCCGTCGTAGTGATGGGAATGGTGTACTCGAGGACGCGGGCGCTCTCGCCCTTCTCCATCCCGGCGCCATTCGTGATTTCACCCACCGTGACCATCGGCATGAGTTCCTCCCAGGTCTCGTAGCGAGCAGGATCCGGGTCGTCGAAGCTCAACCACTTCACATCAATCTTCGAGGCAAGCTCGTCGATGTTGGACCCGGCAACGTTGTGGTAGAGAGCGTCGATCTGACCCGCCTCGAGACCGGCGATCTGCTCGCCATAGGAGATGGGGACCTTCTGCACATCGTCCCCGGTCAGGCCGCCGTAGTTGAGGAAGCCCTCCATCTTGTTGTTGATCGAGGTGTTGGCGGTCAGCTCCGGGAACCGCTTGCCCTCGAGGTCCGCGAAGGAGTCGATGCCGCTGTCCTCGCGCACCAGCAGGCCGTAGTTGCCCAGCGGGGCCCACACCATGCGAATGTCCTGGGGCCCCCACTCCTCGCTGGCGTACTCGTAGTCGCCCTCGAAGGCGTAGTAGTACTCGTCCCCGGCCCGGGCATAGTCCACAGTGCCGTTCACGAGCGGTGCCAGTCGACCGATGCCGGTGTCGGCGGTCATCAGGCGCACCTGCACGCCCTCCTCGTTGGTGAGCGTGTTCGCGATCGCGGCGAGATCGTTGTACGTGCCGGTGCCCACGTTGTAGGTGGACCACACCAGCTGCTGCGGCAAGCCGTTGGCGCCCACCGGCTCGCTCCCCTCGACGCTCGCGCAGCCGGTCACTCCCAGCAGGGCGACGGCGCCCAGGGCGGCGAACCGTGACTTCGTTGTCCTCATGATGACCTTTCGACGTGCGGTGGAGGTGCTCAGCACCCGGAGAAGGAAGGGACTCGCCTGTCAAAAAAAGACTGCTTGCCCTCCAGGAAATCGGACGTGCCGAAGAGCGCGGGCTGGTGCTCCCGCTCGAAAGCCAGAGCGTCCTCGAGGGAGCCGGAGGCCTCGCGGATCCCCCGCTTCACGGCGGCGACGGCGAGCGGGGCCCGCCCGGCGAGCTCCCCGGCGCGGGCTACCGCGGCGTCAAGCACCTCCCGGTCCGGCACCACGTGGTCGGCCAGCCCCGTCTCCAGGGCGGTGGCGGCGTCCACCGGGGCGGCCTCCAGCAGGATCCGCCGGGCGCGGGCCGCGCCCGTCCGCTGGGTCAGCGAATGCACCAGTCCCCCGTCCGGGGCCAGGCCCAGGCGGGTGAACGGGAACAGGAACCGGGCGCTCTCACCGGCCACCACCACGTCGCAGCAGCACACCAAGCCGACTGCCACCCCGGCGGCGGGCCCGGTCACCGCGGCCACGACCGGCTTCTCCAGCGACGCGAGCTCCAGCACGAGCCCGGCCACCTCGGCCATCCGGGCGGCGGACTCGGCGGGACCGGCGGGCGGCATGGAGGCGAGGTCACCGCCGCCGCTGAAGCAGCCCCCCGCACCGGTGAGCACCACGGCGCCCACCGCGGGGTCCACCGCGAGCTCCGCCAGGACGGCGCGCAGCCGGGTGCGCAGCTCGGCGCCGAGCACGTTGCGGCGTCGTTCGTCGTCGAGCGTCACCACGGCCACGGCACCGGTGCGCTCGATGCGCACCCGGGGCGGGACGTCGACGGCGCGGGGGGACGATCGGGTCACAGAAGTCCTCCGAGGGGTGGATGGATGTCGTGCAGATCACATTCCCACGACCCACTGTGAAACCTCAAATACCTAATATGCAGTTCAGTAATACCCAATATGGAAATATCGGGACGTGGGTGTTGCTCCGGTCACACCTGCGCCATCCTCGACAGAGGCACCCGCCGCACACCCGCACCCCAGGAGGACCCATGACCGCCGCCGCGACCGATCTGCTCAACGTCGACGCGGACCTCGGCCCCGAGGAGCTCGAGACCCGCGACGGCGTCCGCGAGTTCGTGGACCGCCGGATCCGCCCGAACATCGCCGGGTGGTACGCCGACGCCGTCTTCCCGCAGGAGATCGTGCCCGAGATGGCGCAGCTGGGCCTGCTGGGCATGCACATCCAGGGCTACGGGTGCGCGGGGAAGTCCGCGGTGCAGTACGGCATCGCGATGCAGGAGCTCGAGGCCGGGGACTCCGGGCTGCGCACGTTCGTCTCCGTGCAGGGCTCGCTCGCGATGTCCGCGATCGCCAAGCACGGCTCCGAGGAGCAGAAGCAGCGCTGGCTGCCGGGCATGGCCGCCGGCGAGATCATCGGCTGCTTCGGGCTCACCGAGCCCACCGCCGGCTCCGACCCCTCCACGATGGCGACCACCGCGGTGCGCGAGGGCGACGAGTGGGTGCTCAACGGCGCCAAGCGCTGGATCGGCCTGGCCTCCATCGCCCACGTGGCCGTGATCTGGGCCAAGGCCGTGGACGAGAGCGGAAAGGCGCGGGTCCGGGGCTTCCTGGTGCCCACCGGCACCCCCGGGTTCACGGCCGTCCCCATCGAGCCGAAGCTGTCGATGCGCGCCTCCGTCCAGTGCGACATCACCCTCGAGGACGTGCGGCTCCCGGCCGACGCGCTCCTGCCGGAGAACCCCGGGCTGCGGGGCCCGTTCTCCTGTCTCAACGAGGCCCGCTACGGCATCGTGTGGGGCGCCCTGGGCGCCGCGCGCGACAGCTTCGAGGCCGCCCTCGCCTACGCGCAGCAGCGCATCCAGTTCGACAAGCCCCTGGCGGCCTACCAGCTGTCCCAGCAGAAGCTGGTGAACATGGCCCTGGAGATCCAGAAGGGACAGCTGCTGGCCCTCCGCATCGGGCGGCTCAAGGACGAGGACCGGCTGGAGAACCACATGATCTCCGCGGGCAAGCTCAACAACTGCCGGGTGGCGATCGAGGTGTGCCGGGAGGCCCGGACGATGCTGGGCGGCAACGGGGTCACCCTCGACCACTCCCCGCTGCGGCACGCCAACAACCTGGAGTCCGTGCGCACCTACGAGGGCACCGACGAGGTGCACACGCTGATCCTGGGCCAGCACCTGACCGGGCACGCGGCCTTCCGCTGAGCACGACACGGACGTTGCATTAGGAGTGCTCCGGGTTCTTGGGAGCTGACGTCGCCCCAGGCCTTCGCCTCCAGGTGGTCGGGCAGGTGCCGGTTGGCATGTGCATTAGAGAGCGCAGAAATAGCTCGATGCGATCCGCTTTACATATGGCCGGTTAGCGGCGGACCGTCCCGCGGCAGAGGCTGCCTTGTAGGCCGAGGAAGTTCGTAGCCCTACGACGTATCGAGACCAATTCTCTCGCCTTCGCACGTCTACTCCCGATGCTCGAGAGTTGAGCCCCCGATAGTGGTGTAGCGCGGTGGCCCTGCTCGTCGTCCCGGACGAGAGCGCGGCCACCGTGAGATCTTTCGAGTTCACCTCTCACAGCACCCTCGAAAGGACATCATCACGATGACCGCTCCTCATATTGTCGACCCTGCCGGCCTGCTCGGCGAAGCCCTGACCGAAGCCTCCCCGGACTTGATGCGGACCCTGCTGCAGACAGTGATCAACGCGCTGCTCTCCGCCGACGCGGACGCGGTGGTCGGCGCCGAGTGGGGCAGACCCGCTCCCGAGCGGGTGACCCAGCGCAACGGGTACCGGCACCGCGACCTCGACACCCGGATGGGTACGATCGACGTGGCCGTCCCGAAGCTGCGCGCTGGCACCTACTTCCCGGAATGGCTGCTCGAGCGCCGCAAGCGGGCCGAATCCGCCCTGATCACCGTGGTCGCCGACTGCTACCTCGCCGGGGTCTCGACCCGCCGGATGGACAAGCTGGTGAAGACCCTGGGCATCAACTCCCTGTCGAAGTCCCAGGTCTCCCGAATGGCCACCGACCTCGACGAGCACGTGGAGTCCTTCCGCCACCGGCCCCTGGGCGAGGCCGGGCCGTTCACCTTCGTGGCCGCCGACGCACTGACCATGAAGGTCCGCGAGGGCGGGCGGGTGGTCAACGCGGTCGTGCTGCTGGCCACCGGGGTCAACGGCGACGGCCACCGGGAGGTCCTCGGGATGCGGGTGGCCACGGCCGAGACCGGGGCGGCCTGGAACGAGTTCTTCGCCGACCTCGTCGCCCGGGGACTGGGCGGGGTCCGGCTGGTCACCTCTGATGCCCATGCCGGGCTCAAGGACGCGATCGCCGCGAACCTGCCCGGTGCCGCCTGGCAACGGTGCCGCACCCACTACGCGGCCAATCTCATGTCGATCTGCCCGAAGAGCATGTGGCCGGCCGTCAAAGCCATGCTGCACAGCGTCTACGACCAGCCCGACGCCACCGCCGTGAACGCCCAGTTCGACCGCCTCATCGACTACGTCACCGAGAAGCTCCCGGCGGTGGCCGAGCACCTGGCCAATGCCCGGGAGGACATCCTCGCCTTCACGAGCTTCCCCAAGGACGTCTGGGCGCAGATCTGGTCCAACAACCCTGCCGAGAGGTTGAACAAGGAGATCCGGCGCCGCACCGACGCGGTCGGGATCTTCCCCAACCGCGCAGCCATCGTCCGCCTCGTCGGCGCGGTGCTGGCCGAGCAGACCGACGAATGGGCCGAGGGCCGCCGCTACCTCGGCCTGGAGGTCCTCACCCGCTGCCGGCTCACCACCGTCGCCGACACCGGAAGCGAGGTGAGCCCCGACCCCCTGACCGCCCTCACCGCCTGATCCCCGCACGAAGGATCGCTACACCACTCCCGGGGGCTTGACCTGCTCGAGCGCGTCGTTGCTTAAGCACGCGTCGGTCCGAAGACTGTCGGCGGGCTCACATAACCTCGGAACATGCCCCAATGCACAGCTCCTGTACAAGGTCACCGCACCTCGAGTGCTGCCGCCAACTGCCCTGCGTGCGGCGGCCGGTCCTCGTACCGGTCCTACCCCTCCTACAGTCCGCCCCCGCGGTACTCGACTGGCGGGGGAGGTTCGTACGGCGCCGGGTCGGCCAGGGGTGGGGCGTCGGGTGGCGGCAGGTCGCGTCGCCTGCGCGGAGGGGGGTATGTGTCGTACAACTCCACCGAGTGGCGCACGATTGAGCCCCTCGCCCGAAACGCCGAGGCGCAGGCGCGAAGCCACCCCGAGCGTCGCGATCTCTTCCTCTGCCACGCTTGGGACGACCGGAACGGCGCAGCGAGAGAGTTGTGCGACCTGCTGATCTCCTTCGGTGCGTCGGTTTGGTTCAGCGAGAACGAGGTTAGCCTCGGAAAGTCGCTCTTGCGCGAGATTGACCGTGGCTTGGCGACCTCCCGGATTGGCATCGTGCTCGTGACGCCGGCGTTGCTCAAGGCCTTGGAAGCTCAAGGGGTCGCCGACAAGGAACTCTCCGTTTTGCTCGCAACCGACCGGGTGATCCCCGTCGCCCACGGAACGACCTTTGACGCGCTCCGGGACGTGAGTCCTCTGCTTGCTGCGCGGTCTGGTTTGACCACCGGCGACGACCTTTCGATGGAGGAAGTCGCCACGAAGGTCGCTGCCGCGGCGGCGGCTGAGGGTAATGGCTGACAGGAGCGACGACGCCCCATCTAACACTCATCCGGCGCCCCGCAGCGTCGTGTTATGGGTGTACAGCCCGCATCGATTGGCGCGCTCAGGCGGGCCTGACCATCTTTGGTGAACATGGAGGACCATCACAGTCCCGAACGACGAACGGTGCCCGCTCCCCGATGGGGGGAGCGGGCACCGTTTCTATGAGGTGACCACAGGTTCGGGAAGCCGTCCACAGCCGGCGGTTATGGAAGTGGAACGCTCGTGCGTGAGGTGACCTGCCGGTTGTGGGCGGGTGGTCGGCTGGGGCCCCCGTGTCCACATGGGTGCGGGAAAAGCCGCGGAGCGATAGAGCTTTTGCCGTGCCCATGTGGGCACGGGGCCAGCGCCCGGTCGCGGCAGACATGGTAGGTCCTGTGGCGAAGCAATCCGTCAGAGAATCACGAGAGTCTGAGGTGGAGCCCCAGTGGTGTCCCACTGTTGAGTCAAAGATGGGATGTGGTTCTTGGTCGCTCGCACAATCCGCTGGGCCTCACCGCGTAGATCGGGTATATGAACCACGTCGTCCCAGATGACGAAGTTGGCCTCGTCCGCGATGTAACAGCGAACTTCGACGTATGGACGCTTGTCCGGTCCCCATGCTCCTCTGGATTTCACCACGGAGTCGAAGACGGCCGGCAAGCGTTCATCTGCTGGGCGGCTCAACGAGTCGTACACCATGCGGTCGATACGTTCGTCGAAATGCTCGAGCGAGTTCCGCGCATCGACACTCTCAATCGTTGGGAACTCATGCTCCCCAACGAACCCCTTCAGCCATTCGATGCGCGCATTGCCAAGCTCGTATAGGTCCTCGGGCTTCTTCCTCCTAGCGTTGCTGCCGAACAGAAGGTTGCGAATACTCGCCGCGGCAGAGATGGCCTGGTCGACACGTTCCTGTAGCTCACGAAGTTCAGGATGGTTGGGCCTGAGGCCGGCGCGTAGATGCTCGCCTAGTTCTAAGGTGCGGTCGCATGCGGTTAGGCACGTGCGTGCTTGCCGATGGAGCTCGATGAAGTACATCCGCTCTATGCCGAGTTGCTGAGCCTCTTCCCAAGTGCTCATGAGTCGCCTTCAGGCACATTAACGTCTCCGCTCGCTTGGTTAGAAGGAGAGGAGTCAGCCGTCTGCTTCGTCGCCCTGCGACGGCGTTGTACACGCTGAATCTTGTCGGGGGCCGTGAGTCCGATCTTGCGGAGTTCATCGGCGCTCCAGCCGCCGTTGTTGACGGCGGCCTGGAACGCCTGGGCGTCGTTCTTCTCGGCTTCTTTGAGGGCCTCGCGGGCGTCGTCGAGGGCGCCGCGGGCGGTGATGGCACGGCGGACGTAGTCCATCCGGTCGTTGAGCAGCCGCTGCGCGGCTTCTTCTGCCTGCTGGGGGTCAGTGAGCTTCGCCATGCCTTCACCTTAACGGACGCACACTGTGCGTTCCAGAGTCCACGGGCGCTCCGCTACCGCTTCACACCCGTGCTGCCCCGGCGGAGCAAAGCTATCTTTTATGTGCCATAAAAGGGCACCGCTGCTGGCCTCGCGGCCTTTGCGGTGGCACACTGGTCGTGTGGGGCCCACCAGAGTGGGGGCGCTGCGCTGGGCCGAGACGAGAGGAGGTGCTGTGGTGGAGCAGGAGAATTCGCGTCGGGTGTGGACGTCGAGGCGCAAGCGGATTGAGGGCAAGACCCAGTACGTCCGGGTGTCCATGTCGGAGTCGGAGCGTGCTCAGTTGATGGTGCTGGAGCAGCAGACCGGGCTCTCGCCCTCGGCGCTGATGGTCGAGGCGGTGTTCGGCTCGGCGGATCCGGTGGCGGTGCAGTTGCGGCGGAATCAGCTGGCCGAGCTGATCCAGATGCGGCACCTGATGGCCACGATCGCGAACAACGTGAACCAGATCGCCCGGCACGCCAACAGCACCGGGGAGGTGCTGCCCGAGACGGTGGAGACCTTGCAGGAAGCTCGCCGTTTTGGGGCGGACGTGTTGGCCAAGATCGAAGAGTTGATCCCGTGATTCCGAACATCACCAAGGGGGACAAGCCGGTCGGGTTGATGAAGTACCTCGTGGGTCCGGGCCGGGCCAACGAGCACACCGATCCGCACCTGATTAACGGCTCCCCGCTCATCATGGCGTGGTACGACGATGTGCAGCTCAACGAGGAAGCCGCGGTGTCCATTGCCCGCGAGGTCGACCTGAACCGGCGGTCCTTTGGGGTGGACGCTGACGCCAAGCACATTTGGCACTGCTCGTTGTCGATCCCGTACCAGGACCGGGAGGTCACTGATCAGGAATGGTCGGACATTGCCCAGCGGTTCATGGACGAGATGGACTTCACCGACGCCGGGGCTAAGGCCCCGTGCCAGTGGGTAGCGGTGCATCATGGGCGCTCCACCAAGGGCAACGACCACATCCACATCGTGGCCTCCACCATTCGTGGGGACGGCACCAAGTGGAACTGGGGTAACGACTTCTCCCGGGCGCAGAAAGCTGCGCGTGGGATCGAAAAGGACTTCAATCTCATCCAGCTCGGCAACCACTCCGAACGCTGGCTGCAGCAAGGCGAGGTGCGACGGGACAGCACCCGGGAGCCGGCCCGGTTCGCGCTGGAGCGCACCGTGCGGGCGTGCGCGGTGGCTGCTGACACCGAGGCGCAGTTCGTGCGGCAGATGCGCCGGGCAAACATGCTCGTGCACCCGCGCTACGCCGCCAGCACCGACTCGGTGGTGACCGGATACTCCGTGGCGGAGCGTCCGCCGAAGGGGATGCGGCCGCTGTGGTTCGGGGGCGGCAAGCTCGCCCAGGACCTCACGCTCCCGTCCCTGCGAACCCGCTGGCCCGACACCCCCGAGTCCGCCCAAGAGGCGTCGGAGGAGTGGATGGCGGCCAAGCGGCACCGCCGCATCGTTCACCCCGACGCCCCCGGTGCGGCCCTGGACGAGGTGACCGCCCGACGGTTGGCGGATGAACTGAAAGAGGTTCGCCGGCGCCTGGTCAAGCTCGCACCGGACGATCACCAGTCCTGGGCGCACGCGGCCCGGGAAGCCTCCGGGGTGTTCGCGGCGTGGTCGCACGCGACCGAGGACGGGCAAGGACCCTTGGGGCGCACTGCGAGGACGCTGGCACGCTCGGCGCACCGGTCGGGGCTGAAGATCACCACCCCGTTGGAAGCCCCACTGCGTACCAGTGGCACCACGGCGTTCCTGCTGGCGGTCACGAAAGCGCCCTCCCCGATGGCCCAGGCATTGATCATGAACCAGATGCTGCGGATGACCCGGGCGTTCCAGGACATGCATCAGGCCAACAAAGAACTGCGCGAGACTCAGTTGATCGTGGACACCTTCCGGCAGCACCTCTCGGTGGTGGCGGAGCCGCTACCGGAAGTCGAGCCTTTTTCTCCTAAGCGCAGTGCCGCCCACGCCGGACCCGCCCGTGCCCGTGGTGCGCTGCGGGAGACCCAGGGGCCCACGGTTGAGCACCCTTACGTGGATCACAC
The DNA here is from genome assembly GCF_001482365.1 of Kocuria flava. Classification (NCBI taxonomy): domain Bacteria; kingdom Bacillati; phylum Actinomycetota; class Actinomycetes; order Micrococcales; family Micrococcaceae; genus Kocuria; species Kocuria flava. The sequence goes on from NZ_CP013255.1 coordinate 43,604, forward strand.
CCCCCGCACGGACTACGGAATGGAGCTGTAGAGATGAGCACACAACCCGATGGCGTGAACGATTTGATCGGCCGTGACCTTCAGGCAGCGATGGCCGTCGCCGGGCGCTGGGGTGAGATGATGGCCCGTCAGCGCGCCGAGCAAGTGCGTCAACGCCTGATGGAGCAGCAGCAGCGGCGACGGGAGCTGGAAGACCGGTTCGAAGCCGAACGAGCAGTGATGCGCACCGAGCTCGCCCCGGTGGAGCAGGACCGTTTCTGGGAGTCCGCCAAGCCGGAAGACATCGCTGCCCGCTACGGGCTGGCCCGGCAGTGGGAGCAGCACGACGAGGTCGCCCGCACCGCGCGAGGACGGATCGAGTCGGAGGTGAAGGACCGCTACGGGCTGGCCGTGGAGGACTACCTGGAAGAGCGCGTCCCGCAGCAACAGCGCACTGAGACAGTCGAGCAGGGGACTGCGGCCCGCGAAGCCGTGGACGCCCAACGTGACCACGCTGAGGCCGCCCTCAACGCCGCAGAGGCCAGCCGGGGGGATCTGCAAAACGACGCCGACACCCGTCACTCGGCTGCCGAAGCCGAGGAACTTTGGGACTCCGGAGACCGGCGGGCGAACCTGGCCAAAAAGCTCATGGCGGCCTTTGGTGGCACCGAGGAGGGCCGCGATGGGGTACGGGCACGTCTGGCCGCCGACCGGGACCAGGGCACGCCTCCCATCGAGGCTGTGCGCTCCACCAAGCGTGGCCCCAAGGCCCGCAAGAACACCGGGCGCCCAGCAGGACGAGAAAGAGGCTTGGAACTGGGCTGATGCCATGAGGGCAACAGCGAGAGGGGCGCAACCCGTGACGGGTTGCGCCCCTCTCGCTGTGAGGTTCAGTCGAACAGGCCCTCTGGAGGTGGCTCCAAAGTCAGTGGAACTCCCTTGGGGCGGTGCTCCCTGGGAGTGCAGCCGTGGAAAGGACCCTTCTCCTCAAAGAGGACCCGCATGGTCGGGTCGGCGTAGTTCTGCCACCACACCGCCAGCCCGGTAGTGGGATCTAGGCGCAGGTTTTCCCACGCCCTCCACAGCCCTGTCAGACGGCTCACCGCTTCATCATGCCGCCACCACTGGGCGCACCAGGTGAACGTGTTCGAGCGACCGGCTGGGTCCAGCTGACGCCGGTACATCGGCGCCAACATCTCGGTGACGAACTCCACCACGTTCGCGTAGACCAGCTCCACGGGAGGCTGCTCTTCCACGTCCTCGTTGCCCTCACTGGACGATTTTTCTTCCCAGTCCATGACCTACTCCTTCACCAGCGCCGCCCACCGGTTCCCGGCAGGCTCAGGGGGACTATCGCAGTAACGGTGTAAGAGGCCCAATCACCCCGTTCGGGGTTGGAGGGTCGACATGAGCGAGAAGATCGAGACACTGGTGGACGTGAGCCCACCACCACCCGGCGAGCAGCCGGATCAGACACCGGAGCTGTCCCCGGCCGAGCAGGACACGGTCCGGGAACTGGTCCGTGCCGCCCGCGCCAGCGGGACGGCGTTGACCGGCCCGGGCGGGCTGTTGAAGCAGCTGACCAAGATGGTCGTCGAGGCCGCCCTGGACGAGGAGATGAACGAACACCTCGGCTACGAACCCGGCGAGCCCGAGGGGCGCAACCGCGGCAACTCGCGCAACGGGAGGCGGGCCAAGACGGTGATCACCGACAACGCCGGCCCCGTGGAGATCGAGGTCCCCCGGGACCGGCAGGCCAGTTTCGAGCCGGTGATCGTCAAGAAGCGCCAGCGGCGGCTGACGGACCTGGACCAGGTCGTCCTCTCGCTCTCGGCCAAGGGACTGACCACCGGAGAGATCAGCGCCCATCTAGGCGAGGTCTACGGCGCGGAAGTCTCCAAGGACACCGTCACCCGCATCACCGACCGGGTCATCGAGGAGATGCAGGCGTGGTGGGCCAGGCCCCTGGAGCAGGTCTACGCGGCGGTGTTCATCGACGCGATCATGGTCAAAGTCAGGGACGGGCAGGTCCGCAACCGGCCGGTGTACGCCGCGATCGGGGTGGACCTGGGCGGGCACAAGGACATCCTGGGCATGTGGGCCGGGGACGGCGACGGGGAGTCGGCGAAGTTCTGGTACGCGGTCCTCAACGACCTGAAGTCACGCGGGGTGCGCGACGTGTTCTTCGTGGTCTGCGACGGACTCAAGGGCCTGCCCGACTCCGTGAACGCCGTGTTCCCACTGGCCACGGTGCAGACCTGCATCATCCACCTGATCCGCGGGACCTTCCGCTACGCCTCAAGGAAGTACTGGGACGAGCTCGCCAAGGACCTCAAGCCCGTCTACACCGCCCCGACCGCCGCGGCAGCCGAGGCCGCCCTGGAGGAGGTGGAGGACAAGTGGGGCGCCCGGTACCCGGCGATCAGCCGGCTGTGGCGCAATGCCTGGACCGAGTTCGTGCCGTTCCTGGACTACGACGTGGAGATCCGCCGGGTGATCTGCTCGACGAATGCCATCGAGTCCCTCAACGCCCGGTTCCGGAGGGCGGTGCGGGCCCGTGGGCACTTCCCGAACGAGCAGTCCGCGATGAAGACCCTGTACCTCGTCGTGCGATCCCTGGACCCGAAAGGCACCGGGCAGACACGATGGGTCACACGGTGGAAGCCGGCGCTGAACGCCTTTGCCATCACCTTCGCCGATCGCATGCCGGCGGCGGAGAACCACTAACCATGGAAACGCCTCTTACACCGTTAGAGCGACAGTCCCGGCTCAGGCGCCACTGGCTCGGCAGCCGGTGCTGTGGGCTCGTGATCGACGGTGTCTACTGTGGGGCGGTTGTGGGCCTCTTCGGAGGCCTTGGACGCTTCCGCGTAGGGGCGGTGGTCAATCGGGATGGTGCGCAGCAGCACGGCCCTCGCCCCGGAGCCGAACATTACGGCCCTCCCCTTGGGCAGGGCGGAGAGGTCAGCCACCGACATGATGTCGTCGGTGGCGTCCTGGCGGGAGGTGGACCCGCTGTCCTTCTGCCTCGAGGAGGACACGGAGGTGTAGGTGTACTTGCCGATCAGCTCGGAGAGCATCTTCAGGTAGCCCTCTTCCTTGACGTTGCCGCCGTAGGTGACGACGTTGGCGGTGGAGAACAGCTTGCGCATCCCGGATTCGCCCCACACGTCCACGCCCTGGGACCAGGACTGCAGGAACGTGGAGACCACGATGCCGCGGGACCCGTAGTGGCTGTAGAGGTTGGGCAGGTTCATCCAGCGGCAGACGTTGGCGGCCTCATCGAGCACGCAGAGCATGGGGTTGGCCAGCCGCCCCCCGGTCTGGGTGACGGCGTGTTCCTCGGCGGCGGTCACGGTGGCCACGGTCAGCGCGGTGACCAGGGGACCGGCGGTGCCGGCCCCTTCCTTCGACAGCGCGTAGAGGGTGTGCTTGCCGCGCACGAACGCCTGGGGATCGAACTGCGGGCGATCGTCGTTGGGGCCTGTGGGGTTGACCCAGGCGGCGATCTTCTCGTTCTTGAGGCATGCGGCCATCTGCAGGGCGGTGGAGTAGACGCTGCCCCGGTACTTCTCCGGTTGCTGGATCGTGCTGGCCACCGAGTCGGCTTCCTTGGTCAACCCGTGCTCATCGAGCAGTAGTGCCGGGGTCTCATCGGTGGAGCGGGTCAGCCAGTAGTGCACCCGCTCGATGGGCTCCCCGCCCACGGCGGCCGCGAGCAGCAGTCCGGCCAGGAGGTCCTTGCCGGCGGAGTCGAAGTGACCATCGCCCTTGGCGCCGACGTCTCGGGAGCCAGCGGCGAAGTTGTTCGCTATCTCGGCGGCGCGTTCACTGTCGGTGACGTAGGTCAGCGGGTTCCACCACCAGGTCGGGGCCTCCCCCGCGACTCCCTGAGGGTCGAAGACCCACACGTCGCCGCCTTCGGCGCGCAGGTCGCGGGTCAGGTCGGAGAGGTCGCGTTTGTTGGAGGTGGCGATCACCGGGCCCGGGGCCTCGATGATGGACGGGGCCGCCTGGGAGGTGGTCTTGCCGGTACGGGTGCCCCAGATGTGCAGGAGGGTGTCCTCCCAAGAGGCGTAGAGGGTGTGGCCACCGCGGACCATCGTCCCGAGCATCACCCCTGGGGTGTCGACGCCGAAGCGCACGGCCTTGGCCATCGCCTGCTTCTGGGTGAAGGGGGCGACGTCGCGTACCGAGGCCATGCGCGGTGCGGCGCGGTCGTGCTTGACGACCTTCTGGGCCTTCTGGTGGCGTGTGAGACCCCACAGCACGACCAGTGCTGCCGCCACCAGCCCGAGGGCGGCGGCCAGGACGATCTCGGTGGTGCGCCACGGAAGGTCTCCGGTGACCACACCCAGGGACCGTTCCCAGTACCCGGTGGGCAGCGGGTTGGTGCGCGGGGTGAGGGCATGTCCGGCGGTGTTCACCACGTAGAGGATCGCGGGGATACCGACCAGAGCGAAGAGCAGGGTGAGCAGTAGGGCGACCTCGCCGCCGCCGGTCTTGTATTTGCGGTCCAGGGAGCTCATCGTTCGCCCCTCTCCTGGGCGGCGCGGGACTTGGCCTCGTGCCACTTCTTCTCGGTGTCGTGGACCTGGGAGCGGCGCTCGGTGGGGGTGAACTCCATCGAGAACGGGATCCCGGCCCTCGCGCCGACCTTGATGAAGAACTTCCCCTGGCCCGGCGGCGGGGAGGTGGTGCGGTCGTCGAAGTACCATTCCCGGTTGGCGGGGTCTTCCAGCCAGGCCCGCAGCTCGGCCTCGTTGATGGCCGATGCGTCGGTGGGGGTGTACACGTCGTCGTTGGTGTACTGGATCTCCTCATCACCCCGGCGGTTCCAGGCGGGCGGGTCCTGCCAGGCGGCGAGTTGTTCCTGCTCGCGCATCGACAGCGGCACGGACTCGGTCAGCAGCGACATCTCGGATTTGGCCAGCCCACCGAGGATCTTGATCCCGCAGCGGTCCATGATGCCCTTGGCCTTCGCCCGGTCCTCTTCACCACGCACGGCCAGAAGATCGGAGGGGGTGTGGGAGGCCATGATCTGTCCGACCCCCATCTCCCGGTTCAGTCGGGTCAGGGCGTTGACCTGATCGACGATGCCGGGTCCGGCCGCCAGGGTGTTCCACAGCTCATCGAGGATGAGCAGGAAGCGTTGGCGTTCGATCACGCGATCGTCGGCGAGCATGTTGGAGGTCCGCACCGTTCCGGTGCCGATGGACCAGCACGCCAGCAGGGTGGCTGCCCGCAGGTCGGACTCGGACTGGGAGATGCGCGAGAGGTCGAAGACCATCGGTCTTGAGGCGTCGATCTTGTTGGTGGAGGGGCGGGCGAACATCTGCCCGAAGGCCCCGGTCCCGCACAAGGAGTTCAGCGAGGACTCCAGGCCCTCGGTGATCTCGTCATAGCGGGCATCGTTGCCGCGATCCAGGGAGACCTCGCGCACCTCGACGGGCTTGTCTTTGAGCACCTGGCGCAGGTCCGCCATGACCGGGATCGTGCCGGAGACGGTGTGGCGGGCTTCCAGGACGGTGAGGCACCGGTCCAGGATCTGGTCCTCGCGCTCGTCCAGCGGCTTCTTGCGCAGGATCGCGATCAGGGACCGGATCAGGTCGAAGCGCCGGGTGTGCAGATCGGCCAGCAGCTCCTCCGCCTTGGCGGGCGAGAGCAGTTTGGCCGCCGCGACCGCGCCGGCGTCGTCGAGCGGGTTGATGTGGCCGACCCCGCGCCCCAAGGGCAGCACGGCCCCGCCGAGGGCTTCGATCATGGCGACGTGTTCGCCCTTGATGTCGCCGAGGACCATCGGCCACACCCCGAAGGCGGCCAGCCCGATGGCCATCCGGCGCAGCAGGGAGGACTTGCCCAGCCCCGGGTTGGCCATGATGAAGGCTGAGGGGTTGGCGATCACCCGCAGCTTCTGGAACCAGGAGATCGGGTCACAGCACACCGGCTCCCCGGAGAGCAGGTTGCGCCCCAGCGGGACGCCTTCCAGCGGGGAGCCTCCGCCCATGGGGAAGGGGAAGAGCCCGCAGACTTGGTAGTTGGTGCCGCGCATCTCCCGGATCGGGTGCAGCAGCTGCGCCTCGCCCAGTCCCCGGCCCTTGTGACCCCGCGGGCCCGGACGCCCCAGCGGCTTGGCGGTGACCGAGGTGCTGCCGGTGCGTCGGGGCTTGGCGAACACCTTGCCCAGCTTCGTGCGGGTCAACGCTCGGTCCAGGACGGTGGTTGAGGCGTTGCCCCGGCTTTCCGGGAGGATGATCTGGTTGCGTTTCGTGGTGGCCATCTACAGGGCGTTCCTCACGGTCGAAGGCAGGGCCAGGTGGTCCGGGATGACCACACCGAGGGGCAGGCCGGCGGCGAAGGTGGAGTCCTGGGCGCCGTAGGCCTCCTCCAGGCGGATCCTCGCCGAGGTGCCGAGGTTCTCGATGATGGCCTCGGCCTCGTCCAGCTCGCCCCGGGAGCGGACGGTGGCGGTGACGACGAGCCCGAAGTTCAGTAGCCCGGCCCCGTCGGCCTCTTCGGCGGCGGTGGCTTGGGCGGCGCGGGTTTCGCGGGTGTCCCGGGCGGTGGCGCGGTTGCGGGAGGAGGCGTTGAAGGTGGCGGTGTTGATGTCGTTCTCCACCATCTGGGCAGCCCTCGCGGGGTCGATGGGGCGGTAGAGCAGGGTGACGCGCTTGCGCACCAGCTCGGGGTTCGGGGCGATGAGGGCTTGGAGCACGTTGGCCTGGATGGTGGAGCGCGGGGGCACGGACATTGCCCAGGACTTCGACCAGGAGTTGTTGTGGTGGTAGGAGTCCCAGAAGGTGTCGGCGGCCTGGGGGCCGACCTCGCTCCAGTCCAGTTCCGGGGCCACGCCCTGGGCGTGGGCCCGGTCGAAGAGGATGGCCTCGGCCGGGTCGTAGGCCACCCGGATGACCTCGCACAGCTGCTGTGCGGTCAATGGTGCGGCTACGCCGGCCCCGGTGTCGTTCAGCGACAGGGTGAGGTTGGGCAGCCGGGCGGCCAGGTCATCGGCGACCTCTTGGGCGTTGCGGATGCGTCCGCCGGCCCGCACGGAGGCTTTGAAGGTCACCGCGATGTAGGCCCGGGTCACGGTGGCCCCGGTGGGCAGCATCTGCACGGTCTCGTTGATGACGTCGCGGGCAAAGGCCGGGGCGTTGTCGGCCATGCGCGCCTCGATCTTGCGGGCCAGGCGGTATCCGGAGTCCGGGGCGGTCTCGATCGTCACCGAGGCGGCGGTCAGGCCGGGCTCGTCGGTGAGCATGCCCAGCCAGTGCGCCCAGCGGTCCACCCACCGGTTGATGTGCTCTTGGTCGACCATGCCTCCGCCGTCGGGCTCGGAGGAGAAGACCACGGTGTAGTGGTGTTTCTGCGGGACCTCGAGCAGGGCGAAGGGGCGGCCGTAGCCGTCGACGTGCTCGGTGATCGTGGACCGGGCCGAGATCCCGGGCAGCTTCGTGGTCCCTGAAGGTACCCGGGACACCGGCCCGGCCCGGTAGACGTTGGCCCCGGCGTAGACGGTGTTGGCCCACCCGGCCCGACGGAGGATGCGTTCGATGAGGGTGCGTCCGTGCTTGTTCTTGCTCATGGACAGCGCGATCAGGACCAGGATCACTGCTTCGAAGCCCAGGGCGACCAGCCACAGGTTGAGCATCATCAGCAGGATCCCGCCGACCACCCCGCCGATCAGCAGCACGGTGCCGGCGGTGGAGAGCCCGGCCAGGCCCTTGGAGGTGGGCGTGCGGAAGTTGCCGTACACCCGCGGACGGTTCTCGGTTTTAGCTTCGGTCTGCGCCATCAGGGCGGGCCTCGTTTCCGGTCTCGTTGGCGATCTGCGCCTTGAACGCACGCGCCTGTTGCTGGACGGCCTTCGCCGCTTGTCCCGCGCCGATGGGTCCCGTGGGGCGGGCCCCGGAGCGCGGCGGTGCTGCACCAGCACCGGACCCCGGCGTGGAACGAGCCCCTGTCCTCGAAGCGGGCCCAGCTCCGGGACGGGGCGTTGCCCCTGCCGCCCCGGGGCCTGTGGCCGGTTGCGCCCCGGTCCCCGCAGCGGACTTCTGCGCACCGTCCTGGCCGGGGGTACTGCCCGTCGAAGCCGCGCCTGCCGCACCGGTGCCGCCGGTGCTTCCTCCGGTGCTGGAGGTGCCCGCCGTTGCGCTGGACTCGGTGGCCTGGGAGACGGCTTCCCCGGTTTTCTGCACGGCGGTGGCGGCCGCCATACCCGCCGCCACGGGCGCAGCTGCAGCGCCGGCCGCCGCAGCACCAGCGGAGCCCGCCGTGCCCGTGGCACTGGCCCCAACGGTGCCGCTGGCCCCACCTGCAGCTGGCGACGGACCAGCGGGCGCGGAACCTGATCCGCTCTTCGAGGCCGGTGTGGAGGAGGAGTCAGAGCCGAACCCGCGTCCCGAGCGAGCCAGGTGGGAGGCTCCCTGCGGGATCGCCGCGCCCATCGCCGCGATCCCCAGCGCCCCGCCGCTGCTACCTCCGGAGGAGGACATCGAGCCCAGCACGGGGCTGAGGAAGCCGATGAGCACGGGCAGGGCGAACACGGAGGCGACGATCATCATCAGCCCGGCGGCGAACTGGATCAGCCCGCTGCCGGAGTCCTCCCACACCCCGGTGGTGGACATCTTGATCGCCAACCCGTAGATCAACGCGGCGGCCGGCTTGTAGAAGGCGAAGGCCAGGGTCCAGGCGATGACCTTCTGGAAGAAGTTCTTCCCCGTCTCGGTGTTCAGGAACGCGGCCGAGAGCGGAAGGATCCCGGCCATCAAAAACAGCATCCCGGTGCGCAGCACCATCAGCATCAACTGGATGATGTTCACGATGATCGCCACCACCCCGCCGACGATGATCAGGATGACGTTGCCGCCCAACCACACCGGATCCGCCGCCCCAGTACTGGTGGCGTTGTCCAGGGCCAACAGCTTGAGCACATCGGTCTGGAAATCCTCCCCAATGGCGGAGTCGATGATCTGCACGGCCAGGGCGTCGGTGCCAGCCACCAGGACGTTGAGGATCGTCACCCCCGAGGCCGTCACCACGGCCAGGGTGAGCAGATTCTTCAGCAGGTCCCGGGCCGGTTCAGCGCGCTGGGTCCAGGCCATCTGAGCCCCGGCGATCATCACGCTGAGTGCGGCCACGGCCAGGGTGAGGTAGAAGGTCTGGTCCTGGATGAACCCCACGGACCCGGACAGGTTTGTCGCCCGGGCAGGGACGAGGAAACCGATCAAGCTGGTGGCCCCACCGATCAGCGCCGCCCCGGAGGCCAGCACGGTGGCCGTGTTGACCAGGCCGGCCCCGTCGCCGCGGCGGGCGTTGGTGGCCAGCACGATGCCCAGGAACAGCACCCCGAACACGCACACCCCCAGCCCGATCCAGCTCGCGTAGCTCAGCAGCAGATCGACCTGATCGTTGAACGCGCCCCGGACCGGCGCCTCGGCAGCGCCGCCGTTCTCGCTAGTGAGGCTGGCGCTACCAACCGTGGTCCACATCGACCCCAGGGAGGCGATCGTGTCGACCACGGCCGAGGTCACACCGTCCGCGATCTGATCCAGCGCATCCCCGGCCGCCCCGCTGAGCGTGCTGCTGATGCCCTCCTTGGTCTTACAGATGACGTCGATGGGGTTGCAGTTGTTTTTCTCAGCCATCGTGAGGACCCCACTCGATGTACCCGCTCAGGTCTGACACCTGACCGGACACCGGGCCGGGATCGCCGTTCTCCTGGAAGGAGACGTGCCAGTCACCCTCCGTCCATACGAGGTCAACGCCGGTGGTCATGTAGATGTCCTCGTTGCCGTCGTCGGCGGCAACGACGACCTCCACGGACGCTTTGTCTGCGGTGTAAGACAGCAGCCGGAAACCGCCGACTTCCAAGGGAACTGTCGCAGTGTCACCTGAGCTCAGTCGTTGCTGGACCTGGCCGATGGCCACGTCTCTGCCCGGGCCGTCCACGGCCTGCGCTTTGATGGTGTCCAGCAGTAGCTGCGGGTCATTGCCCGAAGTCAGGATGTTCGTGGTGGCAAGAAGTGCGCCCTCGGGGGTGTGGGAGTAGCAGGAGCGGACGCCGGTGGACTCATCCACGGTGCCAGGCCCGTGCTTCTCCGAGGACGGTGCGTAGATCGCCCCGAGAGCGGTCCATTCGACGTCCTCGGGCGCTTTCGTGAGCGTGGTGCCTCCGGTGGCGTCCAAACCGCACACCGACTCCTCGCCCGAGACCGGTTCGGCGGTCGTGGCCGGTGCCGGGGCGGCCTGGGTGGGCTCTTCACCGTCGGGCCACAGCCACAGGACGATTCCCAGCACGATCAGCAGCGCGACGAGGACGGCTGAGATGAGGAAGCGGGGGGCCTTCCACCAGGTGTTGTTGTCGTCGGTCTCGATCTGATCTGTCACCTGCTGCTCCTCTGATGCGGGGGGTTGGTCTTGCGGAGGCCAGAGGTCATGCCCCGGAGATGAAGGAGAGGATCGAGGCACCACCGGAGATCAGGGCCACGGCCAGGACGATCTTGATGATCCCGGAGACCTCTTCGGTGGTCTCCCCGCGCCGGGCGTCGAAGGCCATCTTTCCGCCGACGACCAGCAGCCCCAGCACAGCGATGCCCAGGGCGATCCATTTGCCAACACCGACCATGCGGTTCCAGGTGTCACCGATGCCGGGAGGAGCCAGGGGGCTGGAGTCGGGCAGGGCGGCCGGCAGGGCCATCACGGTGTCTTGGGTAGCCAGCACGAGATCGATCATTGGGGGGTCCTCTCGGAGATGAGTTCATCGACTGCCTCACCGAGGGCGGTGAGGACTTTTCTCGGCTCCGAGGCCATGGACTCCCAGTCCACGGCTCCGGTGAGCCGGAGCTCTTCGATCCACGGCACCACCCAGGTGGAGGGGACGCCGCCGGCGATCACCCGGGTCGCTGCTGCCAGGGACTTGGGGGTCCTGCCCGGGGTATCGGCCACGATCACCAGCCCCGCGAGCACTACTTCCCGGTGTTGTCCGGAGGCCCAATCCTGGGCGGCGCGTCGAGCTGCTTCCAGCCCTCGGTGCGTCTGCCGGGCGAGGAGGACAACAACGGGAGCAGGTGCTCCTGGGGCCGGAGACGGCCACCGGTGATGGCACTCGACACCGCCCAGCAGTTCCCGGAAGGTGGTCTCTCCCGCTCCGCCATGGGCGCCTAACTGTAAGAGGGCATGACGTTATTGGCAGGGGCCGGGCATGCCCCGCAACACCTAACCAGTACGCCTACCGAGGAGGCGAGGAATCGTTCGAGCCGGCTGTCATCGTCGAGTGCGGAAATGCCGAGCTGGGGAGTCTGTGCCCCCCGAAGTACGGGGGCCGGCTCAGCAGGGGCCTCCTGCAGGAGCGGAAGCGATGGGGTTCCCGCCCCCGGTGCGACGAGCTCCGTCCACCGATTGCCCATCTAGGCTCCTAAGTTGAATCCGATGCACTGACGCGCATCCCCGTGGTGCACCCACGAAATCGAATTGAACATGTTCAACTATAGGCAGATTGGAGCTAAGGTGTGCAACCGTAAGCGATTTTTTCCCACTCTGATGTACCGGAGCCGCTGTGATCGCTGGAGTGCTCTCCATGACTGAGTCGCTGGACCGACTCTTCAACGGGTTGCCCGAGCGACTCACCGTGGCCCAGCTGACCGAGGTTCTGGGGCTGTCCAGCACCACGGTGACCTACCGGTGGCTGAGGGATGGGCGGGTGCCGGCCATCCAGCTGGGCTCGCACTGGATCATCCTTCGGGACGATGTGAAGGAGCACCTGCGTGCTCACTACAACGTCTCCCCGCAGCCCAACCTCGGAGTGGGGGATACCGACTGAGACGAAAGGCACCCCCCATGGCCCAAGCCCTCGATCGTCCGCGATGCACCGCAACGATCACCGACGACGACACTGTCCAGGTCTCCATCGACGGCGTGGAGACCTCCTTAGGTTCCATGGACGGTGCCATTGCCTATCTGGCCGAAACCGCGCGCACCTTGGGCCGGCCCGTCAAGGTCGTGGCTGTCGACCCGTCTTCGGAGAACGATCTCGAGACCTATCTGGTCGTGGGGCCTGACGGGGATATCTCCACCGACGAGACGGCCACCCGCCCCTGTCGGACCGGGCGTCGAGGCGGGCGCGCGGTCAGCCTTCAGGAGCTTGTGCCCGCCGCCTTGGGCCCGGAACCAGGGCTGACCGAGCCCGAAAGTTCTCCCTTCGAGGAAGTCGACCCGCTGCCTTCCACCATCGTCGATGAGACTTCCGAGAACGCGTCGCAGCCCCGTTCCCTTCAGGCGACGCCGATGCCCTCCAGCACGCCTGCGCCACCACCGTCAGATACGACAGTCATGGGCATCGACTCCGCCCCCAGCTTCATCGCCACCGAAAGCTCCCTGGCCGAGGCACCCGCCATCCACGGCTGGCGGGGAATGCTCAACCGGATGGGACTGCATCTGACCCCTGGGCCGGCGGAAGTCGCCGAACGAGAAGACCTGGCCGCGGTCTCACGGCATTGGGTCGGATCCCGCACCATCGCGGTGGTCAACCAGAAGGGTGGGGCCAACAAAACCCCTACCGTAGCCCTGCTCGCCGCCCAGTTCGCCCGCCACGGCGGGGCCGGCGTGCTCGCCTGGGACAACAACGAGGCCATGGGATCCCTCGGGTGGCGCACCGAGGGCGCCGGCCACGACGCCACCGCACTAGACCTCCTCACCCACGCCGATCACTTCCTCACCGCCGAAGCCAAGGCGGCCGAGCTGGCAGCCTTCGTCCACCACCAAGCCCAGGACGCCTACGACGTCCTGCGCTCCGATGAATCACCGTCCAACACCCACGAGATCACCGGGGCCGAGGTGGACGCTCTGCACCGGGTGGCCGAGAAGTACTACCGGCTCGTCATCATGGACAGCGGCAACTCCACTCGGGGCGAGAACTGGGCACACATGATCGCCCACACTGACCAGATCGTCGTCGCCACCACCACCGAGTCCGACAAAGCCCAAGGCGGAGTGAACGCCCTCAAGGCGCTACACGCCGGAGGCGCCCATGCCGCCGACCTGGCCCGCAACGCCGTCGTGGTCATCTCCGAGCTACTGCCCTCACACAGCACCAAGGCCCACGCCATTGCTCAGGAGTACGCCCCGTTCGTGCGTGAGGTGGCCATCGTCCCCTTCGATCCACACCTGGTGCAGGGCCGTATCCACCACCGGCAACTCCGCCCGGCCACCCGCCGGGCCTGGCTTCGTGCCGCGGCTCTGGTCTCCCAGAGCTTCTGATGACCGGGCCCAGCCCCCGAACCCTCGGTGCGGCGGCGCTGCTCCTCCTGAGCCTGTCGGTGGGACTGGTCATGGCCATGACCATGCTCGTGGCGACCCTGGCCGAGGAAGAAGACGCCAACGCCATTTCCGCCAGCTGCACCGTCACTACCGTCGGCCACGACGAGCAGGACGAGGTGGCCGGCGTGCCCAACGGTTGGACGCCGCTCGTGGAGGCGGCCGCCCAGGAGGCCGGACTGCCCACCAGCCTGGTGGCAGCGCAACTGGCTCAGGAATCCGGGTGGAACCCTGAGGTGCTGGGCCCGGTTCTCGAGGACGGGACACGCGCCCAGGGCCTGGCCCAGTTCACCCCCGGCACCTGGGCCACCTACGGCAACGGCGGAGACCCCTTCGACCCGCATGCCGCCATCGCCGCCCTGGGCCGCTACATGGCAGCCCTGAAGAACCAAGTTCAACCCATCGCCGGGAACGATCCGGACGAGCTCGTGCGCCTGACCCTGGCCGCCTACAACGCCGGACCCGGTGCGGTACAGCAGCACCACGGCGTCCCGCCCTACCCGGAGACCCAGCAGTACATCGCGAAAATCCTCGACGGCGCCCAGTCCACCTTCTCCACCGACTGCGAAGCTCCTACCGGTTCGAGGACCTGGGACGGCGACCTCGGTGACGGGCAATGGACGACCCCCCTGCCCGGCGGAGTCTTCACCTCCGGCTACGGCGGCCGCGCCCTGACCGGTGTCCCCTCCTGGGCCAACCAGCACGTGGGCGTGGACATCGCCACCCCCGGGGCCGGCAACGGCAACGGCGGAGTCGTCGTTGCCCCCACGTCCCTGCGCATCACCGGGTTCAACGCCACCGATGGCTGCGTCATCGCCAAGGAGAACGGGCCTGAACCCGACTTCGGCTTTGCCTTCTGCCACCTGCACTCCTGGGACGTGACCAAGGGCCAGAAACTCAAACGCGGGGACATCATCGGCATCGAGGGCAACCGCGGACGCTTCGGCATGGCCACCCACCTGCACTTCGAGATCTACAAACCTGACGCCCCCGATCTCGTCTTTCCCTACCAAGGGCACAACCTCGACCCCGAGCCCATCCTCAAAGAGAAAGGAGCGTGGCCGAGATGACGCGCCACCCGTACCGCCTCGCCGCAGCCCTGCTGCTGTGCGCGGTGCCGCTTGCCGCCTGCGACTCGCCCAGCGAGGCCCACCAGAATTCTCCAGAAACCACCGTCGTTACCGCGCCGCCGCAGCTGGGCGAAGGAGCTTTCACCACCCCGGACGATGCCGACCGCACCGATGTGGAATCCACCGCCGAAGTCGCCGCCCTGATGCTCCACTCCTGGGACACCACCACCGACCGCACCGAGACCGCTGCCGCGATCCGGACCAAGCCACTGATGTCCCCCGACTGGGCCGCGAACCAGATCGAGCCCGAACGCAACGCAGCAGGCGCCCCGTGGCTCGCGGCCGCTGAACACCAGGGGTACAGCGCGCCCAGCATCGTCCCCGTCCAAGGCGACCTCAATCAGGACGTCGCTCCGGACAAGGCCATCCGCGCTTACACCGTGGAATGGACCTGGAAGACCCGCGACGGGACCACCGTCCACGACGTCTGCCGTCGGCAGATCACCCTCTACCTCGAGGAGCACGATGGCCAGTGGGAAGTCGTCGGCCACCAGTCCCGCGACATGAGCAAAACCCCATAAGACCTGCCCTTACGCATCGTCGGCGCGGAACAGCCTTGGAGGTCGGTGATACTCAGAGTGTGATTTGGGGCGGGATTTCCCTCGGGATTCAGGTGGTGACGTGGCATGATGGTGGTATGTCCACCGCACCCATGGCACCCCGGGCGAACCTTCAGGCACACCGCGATTCGCACCGGTGGCCTCTTCCGCAGGTCGTTGAGGGGCTGCGCGAGATCCTCGGGGCGCGCCTGGTGGCTTATCTGGGCGGGGTCAAAGAGACCCGTGCGGTGCGGCAATGGATCGAGGGCACGCGCGAGCCCGGCTCGGAGGCGGTGAAGCAGCGCCTGCGCGATGCCTATTACATCGCCGCGCTGCTGGCCGAACGGGAAGCCCCTGGTGTCGTCCAGGCGTGGTTCGCCGGCATGAACCCGCAACTGGGCGACCGGGCCCCGGCGCGCCTGTTGCGCGAAGGCGATCCGGAGCAGACCGTCGCCGAGGTCACCGCCGCGGCCCGCGCCTTCGTAGCCACGGCCGGATGAGCGCCGGGCTGATCACCGCCCACGGTCCCCGGGGCCCGGTGTGGAGAGTCGGCTCCCGGCCCGAGCCGCTGGCCTGGAGCGGCTGGGAGCACGCCACGGACGGGCGCTTCCACGGGCGTTGGGACGACCCCGAGGGCAACTACCGCACCTTGTACCTGGGGGAGTCCCTACTGGCCTGCCTGCTCGAGGTCCTGGCCTTCGCCCGCAAGGACGCGCACCTGGCCGATGCTCTCGCCGAGATCGCCGAGGATCCCGAAGACGCCCAGAACCATCCCACTGCCGAACCGGGCACCCTGGACCCCCGGTGGCTGGGGCCGCGCCGCGCGGCCTCAGCGATCTTGAGCGGCCGGTACTGCCAGGTGACGACCGCCCGGACCGTGGCTGCCCTCTACCCACGGTTCATCGGCGCCGCCTTGGACGTCGGCTACGACGACTTCGACGCCGCACTGCTGAAAAACGGTGCGGCCCGCACGATCACTCAAGCCGTCTCGGAGTACCTGTATCTCCACGAGGACGTCGACGGCATCGCATTCGCCTCCCGCCACGGCGACGAGCTGCGCCTGTGGTGCCTGTTCGAGCAACCCCACGACGGACGGATCAGCCCCCACTTGCTGCCTCTGGGTGAGACCGACCTCGCCCTGGACACTCCGGAGCTGGTCCAGGCGCTCGAGCTGCTCGGACTGCGCTGGGCCACCGCCTTGTAGGACCGTCTGCGTCCATAGGCCAGGGAGGACGAGTTGTTGCATCAGATGCGAGAACTCCCCACTGACCGTTCGCCGATAATTATTCTTATGTAAAGTCATCAGTGCAAAGGGGCTGATGTGTGGTGTCCACGACCGGCTGGACCTACGCAGCGTCACCCCTGGACCTCGGCCCTCCTCCCCTATGGGCAGGGGGGGCACTGTCGCCTGATGGCGCGGTGGCCCCCCAGGGGTGACGCCGCTCCGCACGGTGGGTATAGTGAGGAAGGCGAGGGGCAGTAGCCCTGAGAAGTTAGCCAGGCAGTCATCCGGACGGTTCGACGAGCCTGGCTCGCGCATTTAAGAGACATCTCAGGTCAGCGTGCAGACCTCGGAGACCAGCGGGCTCGCCATCCCAACCCATGGTCCGCGCTTCTGGTAACACCAGGCCACCGCATCGGAGACCCACAGCAGCGGCTCCTCGTGCGCCTTCGGGAAGGCATAGTGGGGACGGTGCTCATGGCCGGCGAACGTGCGCGCCAGGATCTTCTTGTCGGTCTCGAACGAGGAATCGTCCTTCTCTAGGTAGAGGTGGTCGACCCGACAGACCGCGACGTCTTCGGCCAAGGCGGTCAAGCACAGCGGCCGGGCCTGTTTGTCCTTGAGCCCCCGGGCTACATACACGGACACCGCCAGGTCGAGCCGGGCGAAGTCCGTGAGCAGCTTCTTGCGCCGGTCATCGCGCTCGTCGGTGAAGTGAATCCGCTTCTGCCTCGGCAGCAACAGCGCCCGCACTGCTTTACGGGTGGCGTTTACATCTCCGGCGGCCACCACGCTGGCGGCGACGTAGTACCCGCCGACCTTGGACTCGTCGACGAACACATGCGAGTGGGGGGCATATTCGGGCACCGGGAAAGCCTATCGGTGCCCCAGACGCAGACCCACCAGGGCGAGATCGCGCTGGAAGAGGCTGATCGGTTGAACGGGGTGCGGCAGGACCCAACGGCGTCCGCGGGTCCTGCACCTTTAATCGTCCTGCTGCGAAGTCAGTCGACTGTCGCCTGCGTTTGTGCCGTTCCCACCTCCTATTGGGCCGGGGTCGTCATCTCGTTGAGCCCTGTCCGTCCCAGTCCTACCGTTGGTTGCACGCCACCGCGACGGGGTAGGAGGACGCCATGCTGGAGACCACGGTGCAGGCCGGCACCAATATCGTCACGCTCGAGGCTCACGGCGGGATCACCGCCGGGCAGATGCAGCACATGCGCGCGGTCCTCGACGAGGTGCTCCGCGATCACGAGCGTGTGCGGATGGTCGCGGTGCGCGGTGAGATCGATTTCGGCGACATCTCCCCGAAGGCGCTGTGGCTGGATCTGAAGTCCGCCGGCTACGTGACGAAGCTCGAGCGCCTGGCGGTGGTCACCGACGTGGATTGGGAGGCGAAGGTCTCCGAGTGGACCTCCGAGCTCCTGCACGTGCCCACCCGCCGGTTCCGCCTCGACGAACGCGCCGCGGCCCAGGCTTGGATCAGCCAGCCCTGAGTCCCGTGAGCGGGCAGGGCGTGTGCTCCTGCCGTGATTCGCCCTCGCCCTCCCTCCGCCCGGGTGGCGGTCGAGCGCAGACTTTGATGAGGTCGATCGCTGATCCGACGCCGAACGCCGAAGAGGGGCGATGCGACAGGAGTGCCCGGAAAGCCCCTGTGGCTCTCGCGTCTGAACGACCGACAGAAGGGGTGGGGTGGTGATCGCGGGCCCCGCCCCGCTGATGCCCCCGCCCGCAGGCGGGGGCATCCTCGCCCGTCGGTCAACGACGTACGAGTGGGCAGGCAGTGAGGCTCTGCGAGGGAGGCAGACCTCCATTGCCCGCGGCGCCGGGGGCGGGCCCGGCACCATTGCGAACGTACCGGCTGGTGATTATTACTTGTGGCCTACTCATTCTGGTCCCGTCATGGGCGGTCTTATTCGACCGGATATGCCACCTCACTTCCCCTGCCACCAGGCCGGTGCTACGGCGATCCTCGATCGGCCCAGCCCCGCGGCGGCCGTGAAAACAGCGGCGTTCCGAACGTCAAGGGGCCAGGCGCGGCTCAGCACTTGGCGGGTCAGGGGTGTTCGTTCCGTGGGGTGCCGGTGGCCAGCACCCCGGTGATGATCGCGGCTAGGACGATGATCAGGGGTAGCACTTGGTGGTTGCCGGTGTGCACCGCTGTGGTCAGGGCGATGGTCAGCAGCAGGGCTTCGACGAGCAGCAGCGCCCAGCCCACGACGCCGGGACCGTTGACCGGGGAGGTGACCTCGGGCGTGCCGGTCTCGAACGGGGCGCGGGTCATGCCGGGTCCTGGTCTCATGCCGGCGAGCTGCGGGTCGGTGAGGTTCATGCCGTCACCGCCCCGACGCGGGGCCCTGGGTGCTCTCGACCAGACGGTGCAGTGGTGGAGTGCAGCCCGTGGCCGGTGGCCGGTGCCGCTCCGGGGGCGAGGTGCAGGTCGGCCAGGTGCGCTCCTGGCAACAGGGGCAGGATCCGGTGGGCGAGCAAGTCCATGGCTGCCCGGCAGGCCTGGGCGGTGGTGGGCCCGTGCACGGACAGTTCGACGGTGAACGCCCCGGCGTCCCCGGCCTGCAGCACCGCCCCGGTCTGCCGGGCCACCCGTGCCAGGCCGGCCCTGGCCTGCGCCTCCACGGGGTGGGCCACCCGCACAGCGGCCCGGGCGGTCCAGGACAGGGTGAGCTCCCCACAGGGGGCGGGCCGGCTCACGAGGCCACCGCTGCCGGGACACCGGTGGTCTCCACCGGCTGGTGATGCTCGGCCGCCTCAACCAGTAGCTGGGCGGGCACTCCGTGGACGGTGGCCAGGCGCACGGCATCGGTCAGGTCGAGCTCGGCGGCATCCACGGCCCAGGCCGCGGACTCCTGATCGGCCTCGTACAGCCACTGCCCACCCGGCCCCTCGGGTGCGGGCTGGGTCAAGGCCAGCTGGTCGCAGGCCCACTGCACGGACTCCAACGCCCCGGCGGCGGCGTGCACCCGGCTCAGGAACAACTGCGCGAACACGGGCTGCTCCGCCACCGCGCACAAGGGCTCGGCGGGGTCGGCGGGCAGGGTCAGCAGGTAACCGCACGAGCAGGCGTGGACTCTCTCCCCGGCCAGGGCCGCCTCCACCACGGCCTGGTTGGCCCGGCACCCGGGCACCAACGGGTCCAGACGCCGCACGGCCATGGGCCGGCCACAGTGGGCCGGTTCCGCGTGCTGCCCGGTCCCGGCCGTGCCCGCCACCCCGGAACCGGGGCCTACCGGCGGGGCCGGCCACGCCGGGGTCGCGGCCAGGGGTCCCGGGTCGAGCTCGAGGGTGGGGGCGCGGTGTTCGTGGAGCACGGTCATGACGTACCTTCCGACGGCTTCTCCGCCCTCCACAGCGGTGAAGACCGGCAGAACCTACCCAACCACACTATCGATAGTCTGTCTAACAATTAGTTGATCTACTCGTTAGCTCGCCTATCATCTGGGTATGACGACGACGCCGCGTTCCTCTTCTGGCTACTGGTACGCCGCCGACGGCGCCCACCCGGGCCCGGTGGAGGTGCTCGAGGCCCTGCGCGCCTACCGCGGGGCGGAACAGGACCTGCGCCGGCGCACCCGGGAGTCCATGGGCATGGGTGAGAAGGACGTGCTGGCCTTGCGCTACCTCATGGAAGCCGACCGGGCCGGGGAGCCCATGACCCCGCGTGCCCTGGCGGGCAAGCTGGGGATCTCCTCGGCCTCGACCACTGCGCTGCTGGACCGCCTGGCGCGCAGCGGCCACATCGCCCGCCGCCCGCACCCCACCGACCGACGCTCCCTGGTCATCGTCGCCACCGAGGCCTCCCACGGTGAAGTGCGCGCCACCCTGGGTTCGATGCACGAGCGGATGCACGCCGCCGCCGCCCGGCTGACCCCCGAGCAGGCCGCCACCGTCATCGCCTTCCTGCAGGAGATGACGGCAGCCGTCCACCCGCACGAAACCCACCCCCACGAGGAGGACAGCACAGCACCGCACTCCCCCAGCCACCACAGCCACGACCCCTCCGCGGCGCCGCCCCGGACACACTCGGCCGCCATGTGAGTCGAGCCCCTGCTTGCGGTAAAGACCATGGGCGAAGGTGCGGGGGCCCTACCCCGTCGGGCCCCGGCCTGAGGCCGCGGTATGGCCCGGAATACCGGGGGCGCCGGAGCAGTTCTGGTCGGAGCCCACTCCCCTTGTTTCCCTTGTGAAGGAGCATGCTTCCGCGCATGGCCACCGATTACGACACCCCGCGCACCCGTCCTGAGGACGAGCCGGCCAACGAGTCCCTGGAAGCGATCCGCTCCCGGGCCGCCACGACCACGCAGGCCCCGGCGATCGACCTCGAGGACGCCGACACCGCCGAGGGCATCGACCTGCCCGGCGCCGACCTCTCCCACGAGGAGCTCACGGTGGCCGTGGTACCGCAGCAGGCCGACGAGTTCACCTGCGCCTCCTGTTTCCTGGTCCACCACCGCTCCCAGCTCGCCCGGGAGAAGAACGGGCTGAAGTACTGCACAGACTGCGAAGGCTGACCCCTCCAACCTGGTCCTGAACTGACGGCGCGGGCCCCGGCACCTCAAAGGTGCCGGGGCCCGCGCCGCCCTCGTTGGGCTGCCTGCTGCGGAGGAGACCGGCGGCGCTATGACCGGCCGGCGGCCTTCTTCCGAGCCAGCACCGCCTTGGGGTTGAGCTTGTCGGTGTAGGCGATCGAGCCGTAGCGGAACAGCTGCACCGCCACCCGCAGCACCACAATCCCGAGCACGAACAGTTCGGCGATCACGATCCCGGCCGTGACCGGTTCGAGGGTGCCGAAGGCGTTGCGCAGCATCGCAGTCACCGGGGCGGTCAGCGGGAAGTAGGTGAATACCCCGACGATCAACGCACCCGGGTCGGAGATGATGAGGCTGATGGCGTAGAAGGGAATGAACATCGAGAAGATCAGCGGCCCGAAGATCACCCCGGCGTCCTTGGCGGTGGGCATGATCGCCCCGATCGCCACCAACACCCCGGTGAACAGCACGAACCCACCGACCAACAGCAGCACCCCCACCACCATCGCCCACGGGTCCAGGCGCAGGTCAGACAGGTCGAGGTCGGGGATGGCCAACCGGTCGCGGAAGAACACGTAACCGGCCACCGCCGGGGCCAACGAGACCAGGATCTGCACCGCCCCGACCGCGAAGACCGCCAGGATCTTGCCCACCACCAAGGTGGTGGGATTGACCGTGGTCAGGATCATTTCGGTGACCCGGTTCTCCTTCTCCTCCAGGGTGGAGTTGAGCATCTGGTTGGAGAGCATCACGATCACCAGGAAGAACACCACCAGCAACGCCAGCGGCCCGATTGTCTCGGTAAACCCCCCGGTGACGTCCCCGTCGCGGTAGATCGTGGCCTCCACCGCCACCTCCCCGGCCGCCGCGGCAGCCAGGCCCGGGTCGCCGATGGCGGCCTGGGCGGAGGTTCTCAGCAGCGCTTCGGCCACCGCCTCATAGGCCCCGTTGTCGAACAGGCCCCGGTCGGCCCCGGAGACCTCGACCGGCTCCTCAGCAGGGTTGGCCGGGTAGGCGAAGTAGGCGTCCAATTCCCCGGACCGCACCGCGTCCACCGCGGCCTCCGGATCGGCGGCCTCGCGCCCACCGAAGGCTTGAGCGGCCTCGGCCGGGATGAGCCCGGAGGCATCCGTGTAGGCGAAGGAGATCTCGGCGTCGGCCTGGGCGTCCTCGGAGTCACTGATCGAGCTCCCGGAGACAAAGGACAGGGCGAAAATCAGCCCGATGACCACCGGCACCGCCAGGGTCGCCACCCAGAACCCGCGCTTGCGCAGCGTACGGGTCAGCTCGAAGACGAAAACGGTCTTGAGGTTGTGGCCGCCCATCAGGCACCCACCCCCGCTGCCGCCTCAGCTTCTTGGAGGCTGTCGGTGCCGTAGACGCGGATGAAGATCTCCTCCAGGGAGGTCCGCACCGTGGCGAACCCGGACACCGGCACCCCGGCCCCGACCAGCTCGGCCAGCACCACCGTCTCCCCCGCCCCGTCCGCGGGGGCCAGGTCGGTGACCTGCCCCTGTCCCGCCGGCTCGGTGGCGACCACCGTGTAGTGGTGTGAGTCTGGTACGACACCGGTGTGGTGGACCCGGTAGACGGTGCCGCCGAACTGCTCCTGGACCTCCCGGACCGTGCCGTAGGCGTGGCGTTTCCCGTCCTTGAGCAAGATCACCCGGTCACAGAGCCGCTCGACCTCCTCCATCTGGTGAGTCACCATCACCACCGTCGCCCCGGCCTTCTGCTGGTCCTCGATGATGTCCATCAACAGCCGCCGGTTGACCGGATCGAAGCCCTTCGTGGGCTCATCCAGGATCAACAACTCCGGGGTGTTCATGATCGTCACCCCCAGCTGCACCTTCTGCTGCTGCCCACCGGAGAGCTTGTCCAGGCGGGTACTGGCTTTGTCGGTCAACCCGACTCGCTCCAGATACTCCAGGGACCAGGCCCTCGCTGCGGTCTTGTCCAGGCCTTTGAGCTGGCCGAAGTAGACCATGGTGTCGACCACCGGTTCCTTCTTGTACAACCCCCGCTCCTCGGGCAGATACCCCAACCGGGCACCGTCAGCCGGGCTGAAGGGCCTCCCGTTGATGTGCAGGACCCCGGCGGTGGGCTGATAGATCCCCAGCAACGCCCGCAGGGTGGTGGTCTTGCCCGACCCGTTGGAGCCCAGGAACCCGAAGGTCTCCCCCGCGGCCACGTCGAAGGACAGGTCCTCGACCACCGTGGTGTCCCCGAAGACCATCTGGAACCCCTCGATATGGACGATCGGTTCACCCATGAGTTCTCTTTCGCATACTCACACCTTAGAGAGCCCCTCTTCCTCTTACGCCCAGGACGTGCTCACCCCACCTGGAGGGGTGACCCGACTCCGGTGCGCCAGGGGTCTGCGTCCTCTCCGGGATGGAAGGGACCGGGCGCCCGGGTCGCCAGGTCAAGTCCTTTTGAGTGGTGTACAGATTCGGCGTGATCCTTGTGGGGTCAGGCGCTGAGGGCGCCGAGGGCGGTGGTGTCCTCCTGATCGGTGTCGGCGGTATTGACGAGGGTCAGTCGGGACTTGGCCAGCACGTCCAGGCCCAGATAGCGGCGGCCTTCGGCCCACTCGTCGTGTTGCTCGGCCAGCACCGCCCCGACCAGACGGATCAGGGAGGTCCGGTCCGGGAAGATCCCGACCACGTCGGTGCGCCGGCGGATCTCGCGGTTGAGCCGCTCGTTGGGGTTGTTGGACCAGATCTGGCGCCACAGCCCCTTCGGGAAGGTGGTGAAGGCCAGGATGTCGGCCCTGGCCTCGTCCAAGTGGGCGTGCACGGCCGGCAGCTGGGGCTCGACCATCTCCAGGAGCTTGTCGAACTGCGCCTGCACCGAGGCGTCGTCGGGCTGGTCGTAGACCGAGTGCAGCATCGCCTTCACCGCCGGCCAGGAGGCCTTCGGGGTGGTCGCCATGAGGTTGGCCGCGTAGTGGGTGCGGCACCGCTGCCAGGACGCCCCGGGCAGGGTCGCCCCGATGGCCTCCACCAGCCCGGCGTGGGCGTCAGAAGTCACCAGTCGCACCCCGGCCAGTCCGCGGGCCACCAGATCCCGGAAGAACCCCAGCCACCCGGCGCCGGACTCGGCCGTGGCGCTCTGCACCCCGAGGATCTCCCGGTGCCCGTCGGCGTTGACGCCGGTGGCGACCATGACCGCGACCTTCACCACCCGCCCGCCCTCGCGGACCTTCATCGTCAGTGCGTCAGCGGCCACGAACGTGTAGGGGCCGGCATCGAGCGGGCGGGTGCGGAAGGACTCCACGTGCTCGTCGAGGTCGGTGGCCATGGTCGAGACCTGGGAGCGAGACAGCCCGGTGATGCCCAACGACTGCACGAGCTTGTCCATCCGACGGGTCGAGACGCCGAGCAGGTAGCAGGTGGCCACCACGGAAGTCAGGGCGGACTCGGCCCGGCGGCGCCGTTCCAGGAGCCACTCCGGGAAGTAGGTGCCGGTCCGCAGCTTGGGGATCGCCACGTCGATGGTCCCGGTGCGGGTGTCAAAGTCACGGTGGCGGTAGCCGTTGCGGGAGTTCACCCTCTTTGGCGAGGACGCCCCGTAGGCGGCCCCGCACACCGTGTCGGCCTCGGCCGAGAGCAAGGTGTTCACGAAGGTCGTGAGCATCTCGCGCAGCAGGTCCGGAGAGGCCTGGGCGAGGTGCTCGTGCAGGAACTGGGCAGGGTCGATACTGGAAGGAGCGGTCATCGTGATGGTCCTCTTCGAGAGTGCTGTGGAAGGTTCACTCGAAGGATCACGCGGTGACCGCCTTCGTCTGTGGCGACGCGCTCACCGGGCTACCCGTACACCACTCTGCAGGACGCAACTGGTCGCCACCGATTTTCCCAGGCACATCGGTCCAGGGCCGATCCTTGTCAAAGCACGACCGGGGCGACTCGACTGCTGCTTTCCGGCTATCAGGGCGACAGTCCCGGCCGTTGCGGTGAGCTCACCGATTGCTCCGGCGCAGTCGGTGCGTCCTCATTGTGGCTCGCGATCCCCAGGGGTCTCCGGCGTGGGTCCCAAGGGTCGGTCGGGTCGTCGCCGAGCTCGCATCTGGGCGTGGGTGTGCTCAGCGCGGGCATGGGACTGCGTCTCGAAGCGCACGGAGAAGACCGCCCCCAGCGCCACGATCCCCAGCACCAGCAGCGCCACGAGCGTCCGGCTCGTCGGCTGCCCGGCCCCTACCGAGAGCACCAGCCACACGGCGGCCCCCGCCACCAGGAGACCACCAACCACGGTGGCGATCACGCCAGCTGGGCGCACCACAACCCCTTTCCTGAACCCCTGAGGGCAGTCGCTACCAAGAACCTCATTATGTTGACACATCAACCATAATGGCGCGAATCGTCGCTTGTCCTCCCCTCGGGAAGGGTGGCGCATGGGACGAGTAAGGCCTGGACTCACCGCCTCGATGCATGGCAAGCATACTGTCTACCAGGTAGACTAGGAGACGCGTCGGCTTCTGCGGTCGGCGCACCGGGTGACTGACCTTTGTCGTTCGAGGGCGGGTCAGCGCCTGCGCGCCGGTCGCTCACGCCGGCGCGGGCGCACCCTCGTCTTTTCTTCCCATGGAAGACGGGGGTGTTGTCCTGAGTGCCCTCTTATCGTCCTGCCCGGTCTCGCCTCGCTCAAGGAGTTGCCTGCCCATGACTGCTCACCTCTCCGCGGTCGAGGACACTGCCACCAGCCCGGAGGCACGTGCGGCTCCGCACGAGATCACCTCCGCACCGGATGCGGGGACCGAGACAGTGTGGTCACCGGGGGATCCGGTGGTCGTCCACCGCGACGGGCAGCTGCTCTATGAGGGTGTCCTCGACGTGTTCGCCGGTGACCTGGGGGTGGCCTGGGTTCGGGAGGCCGGGGATGGGTGGCGCCGGATGGTGGCGCTGTCCGAGGTCGAGCTCCACCGCCGGTAATCCGCACCCGTCAGGCACCGCATCCGCGGTCACAGACCGCCGGGATGTCCGCCGGCCGGTCGTACACTGTTGCCCTCCCCGCACCACTGCCGAGGGTCGCTGCGCCCACCGCGCACGGGCCGGTGCCTTGGATGTGCGCGTTGAAAGGACTGCGTTGACCGATTCCACGACCACGACGACGGGGGCCTCACCGTTTCCGTCCTATCC
Organism: Kocuria flava; assembly: GCF_001482365.1. NCBI lineage: Bacteria > Bacillati > Actinomycetota > Actinomycetes > Micrococcales > Micrococcaceae > Kocuria > Kocuria flava. Next base: position 69,470 of record NZ_CP013255.1, read on the forward strand.
CTCCGTCTCCCCCTCGGTGCAGCTGCACGAGGTGCTGGCCGCTAGCCGGGACCTGCAGGAGTTCCTGGAGGAGTTCACCCAGATCATGGCCGCCCACCTGAGCTCCAGTGGGGTCGAGGTCTGGTGCGCCGTGACCCTGCTGCGCGATGGTACGGCCGGCACGGTGGCCAGCAGCAACGCCCGGGCCGTGGTGCTCGATGAGATCCAGTACGGCTTCGACAAGGGCCCCTGCATGAGTGCTGCCCGCCAGCAGCTGCTCATCCACGCCCCGGACTTCGCCACCGACGACCGGTGGGGCGCCTACACCGAGGCCGCCATGGCCCAGGGGGTGCACTCGGCCGTGGCCGCGCCCTTCGATCTGCCCGGACCGGACCAGGCGGCGCTGAACGTCTACGCCGGGGTGGCCCATGCCTTCGACGAGACCGCGATCGCGACCATCACCCAGGAGGTCGCCGCGACTTCCACGGCCCTGCGCCTGGCTCTGCGCCTGGCCCACTACCAGGACACCGAAGCCGACCTGCGCGCGGCCATGGACTCGCGCACCGCCATCGATGTGGCCGTGGGCATCGTCATGGCCCAGCACTACTGCACGCAGGAGGAGGCCTTCGCCCTGCTGGCCGCCGCAGCCAGTACGCGCCACACCAAGGTCCGGGAGATCGCCACCCAGCTGGTGGAAACCACCGGTGGACAGGCCCCGACCACGCACTTCAACACCTCCCGAGCCTCAACCAGGACCCAGCCCTGAACCCGGCCGGCCACTAGGGGTTCCCTGGGGTCAGGGGCGGGAGAGGCTCGGCGATGGCTGAGTAGTCGGCCGCAGCCCTGATCCCTGCCCGGAGGAGACCCCACCGCCCTGGCTTCGGGGGAAGCGTGGCCCGAGCAGCTGCTGGGACTCCACCTGCTGGAGCTGCAGGTGCTGCACAGCAGGATCAGCCGGCACTTGGACCGGGAGTACCAGAGCCGGGGGGGGGGGCTCGCACCCGTTCTCGTTGGACCGGTTGCAGAGCCTGAGTATGGAGCCTGACAGCCGGGTCCTGGCCGAGACCACCACCGGGGTGCTGCACGGCACGATCGACTGACTGTGAGGATTCCTTGTGCGTCCTGGATCCGCTCCCGGTCGGCCACGGCAGACTGCCCGGATCGCCCGTTGAGCCACCTGTCGGCACCGCCCTGGTGGACTCGGTGAACCTGTCTGCCCTATGCGTGCTGGGCTTGCCGGCGGAGGTCCTGGTGGGTGAGCGCGGGTCCACGCACGGGTGGTCCGGGCAGCGAGGCGGAAACGCGCCGGTGGGCCCGGCGGCACTGTGGTGTGGGAGCGTGAAGGGAATTGATCACCTGCCCGCCCCGCTGCACTGTCCAGATTCCTCGCACGATCTCGAGGCTGAAGGAGGCCCCCCTTGCTCGACGTCCAAGAAGCCCAGCAGGCCCGCGCCCTGCAGCACGCGATGACGCGAGCGGGCATTTCCCCATCACAGCTGTGGTGGCACTACTACAGCCTCAGTGGAGACGCCGATGAACTGGAGCTTGAGGCCTACCTCTACCAGGCGCTGCACCTGCCGCGCCTCGAGCGCCTGATGCTCGACCACGCCTTGCGTGAACTCATCAACGACCGGCCCGGATGACCACGCACAGCCCTACATCTCCCATCTCGCCCCCGAATCCGCCCGGCCCAGGACATGGGAGCGACCGGCGCACGGTCGGGAATGGCCGCACCCGTGGTCGTCGGCACATGAAGGGTCACATCTATGGCAAGTGTGCTGTCGGTTGCGTAGCCTGAAGATGCGCTGTTCCGATGCGCAGCGCAGCGGGGTGTTTGGGGGGTGCCACTGCTGTCGTCCCCATCAGCGCTCCACCCGCCGGGATGAGCACCTGGCGTGAACCCGTCCCCGCCCCGGTCATCGTCTCGGGGCGGGGGCGGCGCCATTCCCACCGCACAGGTTGCCGCCCCGGAGGCAGGGGGTGTGCGAAAGTCGCGAGCCCGCTGTCCTGCAGCTGTGGCAAGGGGCTGCCGGCTCCGGTCCCGGCCCGGGTGATGACCGGAGGGGGTTCACCGTGTGGGCCGGGCGAGGATATGCTGGTGGGTGGCTAAGTAGCTGGCCGCAGTCCTGAATGCTGCCCAGTGAAAGAACCCCTCTTCCCATGCCGTTGTTGCCCTTTGCGCGGGCTGCTGCCTGCGTGCCCCAGCCCCTTCATGCCTGTCCTCATGCCTGCTGTCCGTCTGCGAGCCGGTGCGCCCTGTCGGAAGGTGGGGTGGTCCGGTGACCGATCACCTGCCCTCGACGATGCAGGAACCGGGGCTGGCCCCCGGTGCGGATCCCACCTCGCTGACCCCGGAAGAGCCCTTCCCGGAGGAGCTGCTGGGCCTGTCCTTGGTGCAGCTGCAGGTGCTGCACAGCCGGGTCAGCCGGCGCCTGGAGCAGGAGTATCTGAGCCTGGAGGGTCCGCACCCGCTGACTGTGGACCGGTTGCAGTGCCTGGGAGTCGAACTGGATAGCCGGGTGCTGACGGGCACGACGACTGCGTCCTCTGCCCTGACAGAGAGCTGACCACCCCCACCCTCCCTTCTTTGGGGGGTCGGGCGGCCTGGCCGGCGGGGTCACGCGGTGGGCAGGGTGAGGGTGAAGATCGTGCCTTCCCCGGCTGTACTGTGGCAGGTCAAGGTGCCGCCGTGGTCTTCGACGATGGCTTTGCTCAAAGCCAGGCCGATGCCCAACCCGGGGGTGGTGCTCATGCGGGCGGTGGGGCTGCGGTAGTACTTCTCGAAAACCCTGGCGACCTCGTGTGGGCTCATCCCGTAGCCGTGGTCGATGACCTGCACCTGGGCCGTGGTGGTCTCGGTGGTGGCGATGACGAACACGGGTCGGTGGGGTGGGGAGTACTTCACCGCGTTGGAGATCAGGTTGTCCAGGACCTGACGCAGGCCTACCGGGTCGCCGAGGACCACCAGGGACGGGTGGGCCCACATCGTGAGGGCCACCTCCGCCCGCTCGGCGCCGGGGCGGGCGGCCTCGAGGGCTTGTTCGAGCACGGGCAGGAGATCGACCGGGCCCGAGTGCCGGCGGGCGGGGCCACGGTGGGTGCTGAGCAGGTCCTCGACCAGGTGCAGCAGCTGCTCGGCGTTGCGCTCGATCACCGCCAACCCGGCCTGGGCAGGCTCTGACAGCTGCTCGTCCAGGCTCAGCAGCTCGGTATAGCCGCGGATGGAGGTCAACGGGGTGCGTAACTCGTGAGAGATCCCGGCCACGAACTCGTCCTTGGCCTCCAGGGCCTCGACCAGCTCGGTGACATCGCTGAAGGACAAGACGGAGCCCTCGGGCTGACCCTGGTCATCGTGGAGCACCCGGGCCGTGGCGGACAGAATGCGCTGGGCCGCAGGCTCACCGACCCGCAGCAGCTCCCCGGAGAAGGACTCCCCGGCCACCGCCCGGGCGATCGGGGCCTCCGCAGCCGGCACCCGCTCCCCTGCCCTGTCGTAGAGGTCCAGGGGTGCCTGCTGGTGGCCGTGGCGGCGATGGGCGTAGGCGGCGAGCTGGTCGTTGTTGGCCAGTACCGGGCGGCCGGTCTCGTCCAGGGCCAGGACCCACACGTCCACCGACTCCAGCACGGTGTGCAGCAGTCGTTCCCGGCGGGCGGCTTCGGCCAGCAGCTGGCGCAGCCGGGCGTCCTTGGCCCCGGCGCTGTCCACCAGCACCTGGGCCATCGCCCCGATGGCCAGAACCATCACCGGGATCAGCACCGACTCGCTCAAGGCCGCCACACTCACCGGCTCCGGCCCCAGCAGCACCGGGGCCCAGAGCATGGCCAGGGTCAGCAGCGCCCCGATCGGAGCCCCCAGTCGCCCCAGCTGACCGGAGGCCACCAGCCACAGCATCGGCAGGGTGACCAGGAACGGAATGCCCAGCACATGGGGGAACATCCCCTCGAACAGCAATCCCACTGGCAGAAAATCCAGCACCGGAATCACCAACGACGCCTTCGGTCCCAGGGCTTCCCAGGGCACCAGCACACAGGCCAGCAGCAGCGCCACGGTGAGGCCCCCGCCCCACAGCACCCGGGCATCGGCCAGCAACCCGGGGCGGAAGAGCCCCACGGCGATCAGCAGCACCACCGTGGCGAGAGTCTGGGGCAGCTGACTGATCACCACCCGCGCCCGCGGGGAAAGCTCATGCACCCGTGCGGGCACCAGGCGCAGACCCGCCAGGACAGCATCCACCGCACACCCCTCTTCCTTCCGACCCCGCCACCACCAGCCGGGTTTTCGCCTACGCGAACAGTAGCTTTTGCATGGTGGGCGCTGGGGCGTGCCGGCCGCCGATGCCACGCCGTCACCGACGCCCGCGCACCGCGCCCCCCTCCTGGCGGTGGCGGTCGCGGCAGCCGCCACCCACCCTCAGGAAGCGAAGGTGCCGCACGAAGCGGGTGTTAACGATTGCCAACATTGTTGACGGGTGGGTAGCTTGAGCCCAGCAGCGGTCCTCCGGTCCCGTCCGGGCTCCAGGCAGCTCCACGGGCCCGCGCACGCCCCGGGGACCACGCGGGACGGCCCCGTCCCCTCCGCCCGGAGGAGCCCGGCCCGCCCGCGCGCTGGCACGGCCCCCGCGGGAAGCGCCCGCAGGGCACGACGATCGGAGATCCGGACGCGATGACGACTGCCACCCCCGAGCCACGCCCCGCCCGCCGCCCGGCACGCCGCTGGGCCACCGCCTCCACCACGGCCGCCCTGCTGGCCGGGAGCCTCGTCGCGGGGGCCCCCGCGGCCTCGGCCGCCCCGGGGGCGCCCGCCTGCCCCGAGGCCACCGCCGCCTTCGAGACGGCCGTGGCCGGCACCGGCATCACCCCTCAGGCCCTGGCGCAGGTGGAGCTCTCCGCCGAGGCCGTCGCCGCCGCCGAGGCCCGGTACGCCGCCCTGGTCGGCGGCGCCGGCGGGCCGAGCCTGCAGGAGCTGGAGCAGGCCGCCCAGCAGCTGGCGCTGGCCCAGGAGTCCGGGGACCCGGCGGCCGTCGCGGCCGCCGAGGCGCGCCTGGCCGAGCTCGACGCCCGGCTGGGCACCGCGCTCGAGGGCGTGGACCCCGCCGCCGCGCAGCAGGCGGTGGCCGAGTCCACCGTGGTCCTCGACGGCCTGCTCGCCCAGCTGGGGATCGACCAGGCCACGGCCGCGCAGCTGGCGGGGCTGCTCGAGCAGGCCGCACTGGCCTGCGGGGCCGCCCCGGCCGCACCGGCCCCGGTGGCGCCCGCCCCGGCCGAGGCCGCACCCGTGGCCGCCCCGGTCGAGGCCGCACCCGTGGCCGCCCCGGTCGAGGCCGCCCCGGTGGGGGTCAATCCTGGGTTCGACGTCCAGACGGGCGCCGACGCGCGGTCCTCGGGGACCCCGCTGCTGCTCGCCGGTGCGGGCACCGTCCTGCTCGTGGGCGCCGCGACCGTCCTCGTGCGCCGGCGCGCCCGTTTCTGACCCGTCACACCCCCACCACCACGACGCAGGCCCCCACCAACGGTGGGGGCCTGCGTCGTGGTGGTGGGGGTTATTCGTGGCGTAGGGCAGTGATGGGGTCTTTGTGCGCGGCGCGGGCGGCGGGCAGGGTGCCGGCGAGGAAGGCGATGACGATGACCGAGGCGATGATCAAGGCCACGGTGGTCGTCTGGAAGGTGAACAGCACCAGCCCGGGCAGTCCGGCCAGCAGCCCGTCGGCCAAGCTGCGGCTGAGGTAGGTCCCGGCCCCCACCGCCGCCCCGGCCCCGATCACCGCACCCAGAAGGCCGATGAACACCGCTTCCAGGGAGAAGAGGGTGAAGACTTTCCCGCCGCTCATGCCCAGGGCTTTCATCAGCCCGATCTCGCGGGTGCGTTCTTGGACGCTCATCAGCAGCGTGTTGACGATGCCCAGGCTGCCGGCCAGCAGCGCGATAACCGCGCACACGTTGAGGATCCACACCACCGCGTTGATCACCGCCCGGAACATCCCCAGCTGGTCCTCGACGGTGGATCCGACCATCCCGGCCTCTTCCAGAGCTTCCTGGACGGGTGGGGCCTGGTCGAGGTCTTCGAGCACGGCGCGGGCCATGATGTAGCTGGCGGCCACCGGGGCCGGGGTGCCGCTGACCTGGTAGTCGTAGAGGCGTTCGTTGAAGCTGCTCGAGGGGATCGGGTTCATCGCCACCCCGGCCAGGCTGGCCTCGGTCACTCCGGAGATCGTGGCGGGAAAGGCCCGGGGCTGATCGGCGGCGTTGGTCATCACCACCTCCACCACTTCTCCGACCGCCTCTTGGGCGGAGTCAAACCCGAGCTCACCCACCCAGCTGTCGGGGATCGCCAGCTCGTCGTGGCCTTCGGCGGCGATAGCGCCGGCGACCAGTTGCAGCCCCTCACTGTCGACGGGGATCCCCAAGGTGAGCTGGAACTTCGCCCCGGCGGCGGCCAGGTAGGTGGGGGCGACGTTGTAGACCGGTTTGACCTCGGCCACCCCCTCGATGTCCTCGATGACGGTGATGTCCTCGGCGGTGAGTCCTTCGAAGGAGACCCCGAAGCCGGTAGCGATCGGGGTGGCCTGCGGATTGTAGGGGCGCGGCCCGGACCCGGAGGACAGCTCCAGCAGCGGCTGAGACTTCTGCACGTACAACGACTTCTCGTCCCCGAACGCGGCCACGGTCTCATCGATGTAGCGCGTGACCCCCGAGCCCATTCCCGAGGTCAACGTCAGGGCGAAAGCCCCGATGAACACCGCCAGCACGGTCAATCCGGTGCGCAGCCTCGTGCGCCAGGTGCTACTGATCGCCGTCGCGGCGATATCCACGACCCTCACCGCAACCCCTCCAGCGCCGCCGCCGCAGTGTCCTCGATGACCGGGGCGGACCCGCAGCGCTGCCGGGCGCCGGGTGTGGACTGATGCCCGAGATCGGGCACGGGGGGCTGTTCCGGGATCGGGTCGGCACCGGTGGGCAGCACCCGCCCGTCGCGCAGCCGCACCTGGCGGTCGCATCGGCCCGCCAGCTCCTCGTCATGGGTGACGACCACCAGGGTGGTTCCCTGCTCCCGGTGCAGGGCGAACAAGAGGTCTTCGACCACCGCCCCGGTGGCCGAGTCCAGGTTGCCGGTGGGTTCATCAGCGAAGACAACCTGAGGATCATTGATCAACGCCCGAGCGATCGCCACCCGCTGCTTCTGCCCACCCGATAGCTCAACGGCAGCGCAGCCGGCCTTCTCGGCCAGCTCCAACCGCTCCAGCATCGCCATCCCCCGCCGCCGCCGCTCACCGCGCCCGACCCCGGCGATGCGCAGCGGCAGCACCACGTTCTCCAACACGGACTGATGGGCGGTGAGGAAGAACTGCTGGAACACGAACCCGAAACTCTCATTGCGGATCCGATTCAGCTCCCCGACCCCCAGTAAGCTCACCGGCCGCCCCAAGAACGCCACCTGCCCGCAGGTGGGGGTGTCCAGCAGCGCCAGCAAGTGCATCAACGTGGACTTGCCCGACCCGGACCTACCCACGATCGCCACCGACTCCCCCGACCCGATCTCAAGGCTCACCCCCTCCAGCGCCCGCACCTGACCCGGCCCACGCCCGTAGGCCTTCACCACCTGCCTGGCCTCCAGTACCGCCGGTTCCATCCTCGTACCCCTTACCCCCTGGTGATCCCACCGGGCGTGGAGACCACGAAACCCGGCGGCGAGACCGCGTCTCACCCCCCTATCATGTGCGTTCGCAACAACATCGGAGGTATTGAGGCTTGTCCCCACTCCTGCGCAACACCCTCGGGGCCGGGCTTTCAGCGGCCGTGTCGGGCCTGACCACTGCCTGTTCCTCTGGGGCTGTCCTCTCACCGACGGGGCTGCGCACACCTGTCCCCCACCTCGCGTGGACATGGCTCGAAGGATCTCCCTGAGGTGGGCTACCAACAGGGGTCCCCGTCACTGGGGACGGCGGGGGCACATCAGCTGGTGGACATTGAGCGAGTCGATTGCCGCGGAGGGGGATGTGACGATGCCCCCACCCGAAAAGGCGGGGGCATCCTCGCTCCACGAAACGGAGCGAGTTGAACGGAACAGGCCCGGCCGGCGAGGGAGGCGGCCCTGTTGCGCTCTACCGGGGGCGGACCCGGCACACCCCCGAACCTACCTGGAGGTAATTTTGCTGGGGGCCCGCTAATTCACTTTCTGTCACACCCGCCCCTCCTGGTGGACTCCTCGGTGTCTGGCATTCCGAGGTGGCCACCACAACGGTCGGGAAGGGCACGGATCCATCGTGGGGACCGCGCGCCGGGAGGCCCCTTGGCCTGCCCTTCGCCCCGGTGGCGGGTCGGTGGGTGTGCGCTCAGGCGGCGGCCACGGGGGTAGCCCCTGGGGTCAGGATCGGAGGTGCCGCGGTCAGGTTTGTTCCGCCGAGGTGGACCGGGTGGTGCTGGTTGACCCAGCGATAGTGCTGGTGGCTGTCGTCACCGATCGCCACGACCACCCGGGCTTCTTCCAGGGCCTCGACGCGGGCGCGAGTGGCCTCATCAGGGGTGTAGGTGATCAGCACCCGGTCGACGTGGCGGGCGACCTCGGCCTGGTCGAGGGTGCCCACCTGCACCCCGCGCCGCTGCAGGCGCCGCAGAGGCTCGACCGCCCCCAGGTGGGTGAGGTCCGGGACCACGATGCCCAGCGATCCCCAGGACAGCTCGTCGTGGTGACTGAACGCCCAGGCCACAGCGTGGTACACCGCCACGGTCGCAGCCATCGGCGCCGCCGTATAGGCCCGCGGATTGGCAAACGAGGACCACCATTCCATGACGCGCACCTTCCCGGCCCGAGCATCGTGTCTGAGGCACCCTGGCCAAATGATAAGTGTACTGCTCATAGGGAGGGGGATCCGCGGTGACCCGCCCAGAAAGGCCATGTGCCCCGCCACGTTGGCGTCAGAAACCTGGCCTGCGCACCTGGACACCGGGATGCACGCCCCCCGGATGGGCGAGACGCCCCGCTGGGGTCTGCTCAGGGTTCAGGGGCGGGGGTGCAGGGTGGCGCAGGGCAGGTGCTCGTGCGCCCAGCGGTAGAGCTCCCAGGTGGCATCGGGGGGCCAGTGCAGCTGCCAGGCCAGGGCCAGCAGGTCCTCGGGGCTGAAGTGCTGCTCGTGGTGGTAGAGCTCCTCCAGCCGGCGCAGCAGCAGCTCCCACAACCGCCCGCCCACCAGGGCCCCGGACTGGAGGTGGTGGGTGAAGTAGACCATCGTCCGTCGCACCAGGGCCACCGGCAGCACCACCGCAGCCGCAGGCAGGTGTTGCCCGCCCAGGTGCTCGGGGTCGAAGGCGTCCACCCACGGCTGGAGCACTGCGGCATCGGCGGTGAGCACGATCAGGCGGGTGGCGGTGGTGATCGCCTCCCCTGCGGCCAGTGTGGCCAGGGTGGGCTCGTACACCAGCAGCGGCCCCGGCCACTCCTTCAGCGCCCCCAGCTCAGCAGGGGCACCCACGGTCGCTCCGCGGGCGTGGAGCTGGCGCAGCACCCGTGAAGACTGTCCCACCTCGGGGGTCGACAGCAGGATCCCGATCCGCGACCACCCGGGGGCCTCCGTGCGTGGGCCAGCCCAGGCGCGCGCCCGCTCCACCTCCTCCCGTGACGGGACAGCGCATAGATAGGCCCTCGGGCGCCCCTGCGGGCCGGGCAACGATGGCACCATAATCCGGGCTCCTGTCAGAAGCCGGTCGGCAGGGCGGCGTCCCGGTCGAAGTCCTCGACGGAGGCGACCGCCCCCGTCCCGTCGAGCAGCGTCACGGCCCCCGCCCGCCCGTGCTCGCCCGCCGGGACGCGGGCGCCCGCGTAGGCCACCACGTTGACCAGGACCGCGCCCGCGGGCACGTGCACCCCGTCGAGCAGCACGCAGTGGCGCACGACGGCGCCCGCCTCGACCACGACCCGCGGGCCGAGCACCGAGTGCTCCACGGTGCCGGCCACGACCGCCCCGGCGGCCACCATCGACCCGCGCACCTCGGCCGAGGCGGCGACGCGGGCGGGCACCAGCTGCGGCTGGGCGGTGAGGATCGGCCAGTCGGGGTCGTCGAGGGCCACGCCCTCGCCGTCAAGCAGCTGCAGGTGGGCGGTCCAGTACGACTGCACCGTGCCCAGGTCCATCCAATAGCCCTCGAGCCGGTGCTCGACCACCCGGGCGTGCTCGACGAACCACGGCACGAGGTCGTTGCCGTAGTCCTCCAGCTGCCCCTGGCGCTCGTGCAGCTCCTCGAGCGCCTCGAGCAGCCGGGCGGCGTCGTAGAGGAACATCTCGCCCGCCACGAGCCGGCCCCGCGGGTCCTCCGGCTTGTAGTCGAAGCCGGTCACGACCCCGTCGTCGTCGACCTGGACGACCCCGTAGCGGGAGGGGTCCTCGGCCACCTCGGTGGTGACCATGGTCAGGTCCGCGCCCTGCTCGAGGTGGGTGTCGACGACGTCGAGGAAGTTGATCGTGTAGAGGTGGTCGGCGCTGAGCACGAGCACGAGGTCCGGGGCGAACTCGCGGATCAGGTCCTTCTGCCGGTAGATCGAGTCGGCGTTGCCCTCGGCGAAGCCCTCGCCCTCGGCGCCCTGGTACGGGGGCAGGACCTGCAGCCCGCCGTGGGTGCGGTCCAGGTCCCAGGGGCGGCCGTTGGCCAGGTGGGCGTTGAGGCCGTGGGGCAGGTACTGCTGAATCACCCACACGTCGGAGACGTGGGCGTGCACGAGGTTGGACAGGGCCACGTCGATCAGCCGGTAGGTGCCCGCCACGGGCAGCGCGGGCTTGACCTTGTCCTCGGTCAGGGCGCCCAGGCGGGAGCCCTTGCCGCCGGCCAGGACCAGGGCCAGGATCCTCGGAAGACGCATCCACCACTCCTACTCCCCCACCCCACGCACGACCAGGGGCGAGCCATCAGGACCACAGCACCGAAACCCACCGGCCGGCACCCGGCACCATCCGGGAGCGACACGCGCAGGTCTTCAACTCGGCGGCCAACAGCCCAACCACTATTATTAATAAGGTAGCTTATTATAAAGGTGGGAATGCCTCCACACCCAACGCGCGCCTGCCCCTGCGGGCCAGTTCCGACCCGGTCGCCGAGGCTGCCGCGGGGGCCGCAGTACTGCGATCGGCGTCGCAAACACAGGGAGCGGCTCGCCGGAAGAAATTCCGGGCACGGGACCGCGAGCACAGTGACAAGCATGCTTCCTATCTATAGGCTTCATGCTTACGCTGGTCCCCGTGGCCGGCGTACGGGGTGATCGCACGGTCAGGTGTGACGGCGCCAGCACTCCGGGAGCCCGCCGATACTCCGCGGCGAGGTTGTCGTAGCCATGACGGCGCGGAGGCGTTCCTCGGTGAGCACCCACCCGGCAAGGCCACCTCAGAGACACTGTTCTGGAGCGGCCGCGACAGCAAGAGTCCGCACGCCCCCCCCTTGCCACGTAGAGGATCCACTCGCGGCTCGACCATTGATCAGCAGGCTGATGGTCAGTAAACTGACCACGAGCAGCCGAATGCACCACTCCGCCCCGCGGTGGGCGCCGCCTGCGCCGAACTCCATCCCATGAGTTCGTGCCGGTCAAGCCCCCGGGAGTGGTGTAGCGATCCTTCGTGCGGGGATCAGGCGGTGAGGGCGGTCAGGGGGTCGGGGCTCACCTCGCTTCCGGTGTCGGCGACGGTGGTGAGCCGGCAGCGGGTGAGGACCTCCAGGCCGAGGTAGCGGCGGCCCTCGGCCCATTCGTCGGTCTGCTCGGCCAGCACCGCGCCGACGAGGCGGACGATGGCTGCGCGGTTGGGGAAGATCCCGACCGCGTCGGTGCGGCGCCGGATCTCCTTGTTCAACCTCTCGGCAGGGTTGTTGGACCAGATCTGCGCCCAGACGTCCTTGGGGAAGCTCGTGAAGGCGAGGATGTCCTCCCGGGCATTGGCCAGGTGCTCGGCCACCGCCGGGAGCTTCTCGGTGACGTAGTCGATGAGGCGGTCGAACTGGGCGTTCACGGCGGTGGCGTCGGGCTGGTCGTAGACGCTGTGCAGCATGGCTTTGACGGCCGGCCACATGCTCTTCGGGCAGATCGACATGAGATTGGCCGCGTAGTGGGTGCGGCACCGTTGCCAGGCGGCACCGGGCAGGTTCGCGGCGATCGCGTCCTTGAGCCCGGCATGGGCATCAGAGGTGACCAGCCGGACCCCGCCCAGTCCCCGGGCGACGAGGTCGGCGAAGAACTCGTTCCAGGCCGCCCCGGTCTCGGCCGTGGCCACCCGCATCCCGAGGACCTCCCGGTGGCCGTCGCCGTTGACCCCGGTGGCCAGCAGCACGACCGCGTTGACCACCCGCCCGCCCTCGCGGACCTTCATGGTCAGTGCGTCGGCGGCCACGAAGGTGAACGGCCCGGCCTCGCCCAGGGGCCGGTGGCGGAAGGACTCCACGTGCTCGTCGAGGTCGGTGGCCATTCGGGAGACCTGGGACTTCGACAGGGAGTTGATGCCCAGGGTCTTCACCAGCTTGTCCATCCGGCGGGTCGAGACCCCGGCGAGGTAGCAGTCGGCGACCACGGTGATCAGGGCGGATTCGGCCCGCTTGCGGCGCTCGAGCAGCCATTCCGGGAAGTAGGTGCCAGCGCGCAGCTTCGGGACGGCCACGTCGATCGTACCCATCCGGGTGTCGAGGTCGCGGTGCCGGTACCCGTTGCGCTGGGTCACCCGCTCGGGAGCGGGTCTGCCCCACTCGGCGCCGACCACCGCGTCCGCGTCGGCGGAGAGCAGCGCGTTGATCACTGTCTGCAGCAGGGTCCGCATCAAGTCCGGGGAGGCTTCGGTCAGGGCTTCGCCGAGCAGGCCGGCAGGGTCGACAATATGAGGAGCGGTCATCGTGATGATGTCCTTTCGAGGGTGCTGTGAGAGGTGAACTCGAAAGATCTCACGGTGGCCGCGCTCTCGTCCGGGACGACGAGCAGGGCCACCGCGCTACACCACTATCGGGGGCTCAACTTTCGTGCCACGTGAATCACATAAAGGAGCTCTCATGGCCACCTATGACGTCAACGCCCTTCTCTCCGCTACCGCCTACGGGTCGGACGGCGACAAGATCGGCAAGGTCGAGCAGGTCTTCCTGGACGACAACACCGAGGAGGTCACCTTCGTCACCGTCAACACCGGCCTGTTCGGCACCAAGGAGAGCTTCGTGCCGGCCGACGGCGCCCGACAGGACGGCGACCGCCTCGTTCTTCCGTACACCAAGGACGTCGTCAAGGACGCCCCCGGCATCGACGCGGACCAGCACCTCTCCCCGGCCGAGGAGGAGGAGCTCTACCGCTACTACAAGATGAACTACTCCGGCACGGGCGGGCGCGAGGATCGACACGCCACCGAAGCCGATCACCACGCCGTTCCGGCGGCTGGGTACACCCGGAATGATCAGTACACCGGCGACACCGCAGACCGTCAGGACACCGCCGCTCGCACTGATCTCGACGACAACGAGGTCATCCGTCACGAGGAGCGCCTGCGCGTCGGCAAGCAGCGCGAGGAGTCGGGTCGCGCCCGTCTGCGCAAGTACGTCGTGACCGAGCACGAGACCGTCGACGTCCCCGTCCAGCGTGAGGAGGTCCGGGTCGAGCGCATTCCCCTCGACGGCACCGAGGTCACCGGCGGCACCATCGGCGAGGACACCGTGGAGGTCACCCTCCACGAGGAGCGTGCCGTGGTGGCCAAGGAGACCGTGGGTGTGGAGAAGATCGAGCTCGAAAAGGAGACCATCTCTGAGACCCAGCGCGTTGACGCCGAGGTCCGCAAGGAGCAGGTCGAGATCGAGGACGACACCGATCGCCGCGATCGTATCTGATCGCATCCGACCGACTGTGGGGCCCCCGTCACCGCCATGGTGACGGGGGCCCTGTCCTCGTGCCGAACATGGCTCTCTTCTATAAAGTCCCCTCCAGCGAGCCCCACGAGAATCCGCTCACGCTCAACAACGGTGCGACACCTTTCTCGCACGTCCCACCAAACAGCTTCGCGCCGAGGTGCTGACCAGTGAGCGCCATGACTCCGGTCATCGGCGAGCTACACCTGAATTCCGGGGTTGCCGCATAGTCGGTGACAACCGAGCTGACTCAATGTCCTTTATCCGGCCATATGTAAAGCGGTCCCTGCCCATCAACGTTGCCGTTCAGCAACCACCTTCGCGGCAGACTTCAAGGGCCAATCTCCTCGCGATGGGACCCGGGTGAGGCGAACTGTTGCCGGTCAGCTCGCGCCCCCATCAGGTAGCTGAAGCTCATCAGGAAGAACGCCAGGAAGGCCCCCAGCGACGGCCACTCCCGCGCGATTGCGGAGAGCACACCGAAGGCACCGAAGAGCACGGAGCCGACCACCCCGACACCGATCATGGCCTGCACCCGGTGCGGACGGGTGGTGATGAGCTGGGCGTAGCGCTGTTGCTGCCGCGGTTGCTCGAACAGTGCGGCCACGGGGAACGCCACCAGGAAGGGGAACAGCGCGACACCGGCCATGGCCGGCTTCTCCCAGCTGCTGAGCAGCATCAGCACCCCGGCGATCGGCCACCACACCAGCATGATCCGGGTGGACCGTCGACGGCTCAGCTGCCGGGGAGCCCGGCGGAGAACACCACTGATGAGCAGGACGCCGAGAACGACCGCCATCGCCCCGGTGAGCACGCCCAGCCACGGGGCGAAGAGTTCCGAGGTGGCCGGCGAGGTCAGGTGCCCGATGCTCCACCACAGGGGCACCGCCCCCACGGCGATCATGAACAACCCGCCCAGCACCGCCAGCTGCGCCCACCGTCGCTGTTGCACTCGCCACCCCCAGGTCTGGGCGGTCTTTTGTCTTACCGCCCGGTACAAACATCCATCATATGTGCATAAGTGAACGGCTGTTGTGGCGGCGGAGAGAACACCACGCCAGCCATCGCGGCACGTCAACAGCCCCTACTGCAGTGCTGGGCCCTGGCTTTCGACAGGAGTCCAGCAGGCCCAACAGGTTGCGGATCACTCTTCCTCCGCTGCATTACCGGGCACCGAGGTCGACGCCCTCTCCCCCACGGACACAGCCCTCAAGACCCGCACTGCCATCACCGCTGTGAATGCCATCCCGAAAAGACCCGAGCCGACAAAGGTCTCAGCGAACCAGGGATCAGCCCAATGCCCGAGAGCTGATGACGCTCAGGTGAAACTCCCCAGACCTGCTCACTGAAATTCCCCACCCGTGTGGCTCCGCCAATGACGGCGGGGCCCCCTCGATGATGGCGGTCTCTGACCTCCGGCCATCGATTCGAGGGAGCCCCGCTGACCATGCTCACACGGGAGGAAGACATCGACGCGCACGCGCTGGCCCGTCAGGGCTGGACGATCTCCGCGATCGCCAGGCACCTGGGCCGTGACCGCAAGACCATCCGCGCCTACCTGGCCGGGAACCGCACTCCCGGGGTCCGCCAACGCGGCACCTCGGACCCGTTCGCGCCGTTCGTGGATCTCTGCCGCGCCCGCCTGGCGGAGGACCCGCATCTGTGGGCCACGACGCTCTACGACGAGGTCACCGATCTGGGCTACCCCGGGGCCTACCAGACCTTCACCCGTCAGTTGCGGCAGCGCCAGTTGCGCCCGGTGTGCCAGGACTGCCGCCCGACCGCCGGGCGGGCCGTGGCGGTGATCGAGCACCCGCCCGGGGAGGAGACCCAGTGGGACTGGGTCGAGCTGCCCGATCCGCCCGCGGCCTGGGGTGTAGGGGCGAACGCGCACCTGCTCGTCGGAGCGCTGGCCCATTCCGGGGCCTGGCGCGGGGTGCTGTGCGAGTCGGAGGACCAGGCGCACCTGATCGCCGGGATCGATCACATCACCCACGCCCTGGGCGGGGTCACCAAGATGTGGCGCTTCGACCGGATGGCCACCGTCTGTCACCCGCCCACCGGGAAGGTCACCGCGACCTTCGCGGCGGTGGCCAAGCACTACGGGGTCTCGGTGGCGATCTGCCCGCCAAGGCGGGGCAACCGCAAGGGCGTGGTCGAGAAGGCCGTGCACTCCGCGGCGCAACGCGTCTGGCGCACCCTGCCCGACGACGCCACCGTCGAATCCGCCCAGGCCGCCCTGGATCGGTGGTGCGCCACCCGCGGTGACGCCCGGACCCGCACCACGAGCGAGGGCCGTACGACCGTCGGCGCCCTGGCCCGTGCCGAATCCCTCGGGGCGCTGCCGCCGGTGCCGTTCCCAGCCGTCACCACGGTGGAACGGAAGGTCTCGGCCCAGGCGCTGGTGGCCTACCGGGGCAACTCCTACTCCGTGGCCCCCGAGCTGGCCCACGCCACGGTCACCGTGATCGCCCGCCTCGGGGAGCCCCACCTCGACATCGCCACCAGCAACGGGGCCGTCATCGCCCGGCACCGGGCCGCGGCCCCCGGCACCGGGGCCATGGTCCGCGACCACGGCCACGTCACCGCGCTGAACACCGAGGCCATGAAGGCCGCCACCTCGGCGGTGCCGCACCGGTCCAAGGTCCGCATCCCGCCCGGGGAGGCGTCCCGGGCCGAGGCCGCGAAACTGCGCGGCACCACCGACCCCACCATCGCTACTGGCGCCGTCGAGGACGGCGCCGTGGTGATCGATCTGTCCCGCTACGCGGCCGCCGCCGCCGGAAGGAACACCCTCACATGAGCACCCCCACCACCGAGCCCGTGAGCATCTCGCAGGCCAGCCTGTACCAGCGCCTGCGCGCCCACCTGACCGAGCTCAAGCTCACCACCGCCGCCGAGCACCTTCCCACCGTCCTCGAGGAGGCCACCGCCGAGGGCCTGTCAATGACCGCCGCCCCGGAGCGACTGCTGGGCCTGGAAGTCGAGGCCACCGAGGCCCGCCGGCTGGCCGGGCGGCTGCGCTTCGCCTCGCTGCCCTCCCCGGCGACCCTGGAGGGCTTCGACCTCGAGGCCGCCCCCGGACTGGACCCAGCCCTGATGAACGAACTGGCCTCCTGCCGGTACCTCGAGACCGCCACCAACGTGCTGCTGATCGGCCCGCCGGGCGTCGGCAAGACCCACCTGGCAGTCGGTCTGGCGCGCAAGGCCGCCGAGGCCGGCTACCGCACCTACTTCACCACCGCCGCCGACCTGGCCGCCCGGTGCCACAAGGCCGCAATCGAGGGCCGCTGGGCCACCACCATGCGCTTCTACGCCGGACCCACCCTGCTGGTCATCGACGAGCTCGGCTACCTGCCGCTGCCCGCCGAGGCCGCCTCGGCACTGTTCCAGGTCGTCTCCCAGCGCTACCTCAAGACCTCGATCATCCTCACCACCAACCGCGGGGTGGGTTCCTGGGGCGAGGTCCTGGGCGACACCACCGTCGCCGCGGCCCTGCTCGACCGGCTCCTGCACCGCTCCGTGGTCCTCAACCTCGACGGCGACTCCTACCGGTTACGCGCCCACCAAGCCCGCGCCGACACCCTGCGCCGGACCACCACCGGAACCCCACGACCGCTACAGTGACCACAACCACCGGGTGGGGAAACTCAACGAGCATCCCTGGGGAATTTCAGAGAGCGCCATCAGAGCCAATCCCATCAGCGCGAGCACCACGCTGGCCCCACCCAGGAAGAGCAGTATCCGGTGAGCCTTCTTCCGCCCCGCAGGAGTGAAGCGCAACGGCCCCTTCCGCCGCGGCGCCTCGGATCCTGCCGGCACGAACAGCATGCACACGGCAAGACCCACCAACCACGCGGCACACCCGGGCAGAACCAGCGGACCCACGTCCTCGCCCTTCCCGGCGACGGGGCGGGCGAACACCACGAAGGACGCGAAGTAGACCACCGCCATGACGGCCCAGAGCCCCAAACGCCATGGGTGGTCCGAGAACACGAGAGGCTTTCCGCGCCACCGGCCCACCACCAGCCACACACCCATGAGTGCGGTCACCGCCCCCAGGGCCAGGAAGATCCATCCCCAGCCCTGATCGGCAGGTGCCAGGGCAGGGAAGGCCGGCCAGGTGAAGGCCACCGCGACGCCGCCCAACCCGAGGACGAGGCAGCCCAACAGGACCCGCAACCGGATACCCGTGCGCTGCGAGATGACCGCCATGTGCGCTACCGCCCGTCTGCTGCAGGAGTCCTCCAGAATGTTCGGATGCAAACGGGACTCGTGTACTGCACATCTACCGGACCAAATAACTCGTGGCCAGACGCTCTTGCACCGACACGCTGTGAGGCACCCCCACGACCATGACACCCGTCCCCACTTCAAGGTCACGCAGCCGGCATGCCCCGGGCACCGGCGATTGCCACGGAGTACTTGTACGGGAACCCCTACTGCATCGCTGTTGGCCCAGAGGTCGACGGTCGTTGCGGGAGCTCCCTCAGGGGCATGGGTTACTCCACGGAGGCAGGGATCAGGGTCCGGGGTGCCAGTCGATAGTCTCCAGCACCGAGTGTTCCCGCAGCTCCTCGATCAGCGCGGCAGAGCCGTAGACCTTGGTTCCCGATAGGTCCCAGTCCGTCCACACCAGCCAGGCCCGGTCCTGGGGCCACCACCAGTGCGGGGCCATCGTGGTGCGATCCCTGCTAGAAATTGCCAGCAGGTCCTCGACCAACCGGGCCAGCGTGAAGGTGAAAGCCGGCGACCGCTCGACCGAGCGCAAATCCCGCCACTGGAAGTCGAACTCGGAGAGCACCCCGATGGCCTGGGTGCTGCTGGTGTGGCGGTCCAGCACCGGGATCAGCTGCTCGAGCTCCTCCTGGGACGGGGAGCCTTCACTGGCGGCCCACTCATGTGCCGGGTCCTCACGCAAAGCGCCCCCGGTGACGTCGCTGTGGAGGTAGCCGCCCCACCGATAGCAGGGCGGAACCGCCCGCACCTGATACGAGCCACCGCCCATCACCTGGCCGGTGGCTTCGGCCACCTGCTGCCATCGCACCCTGGCCCACGGAGGCGGCGGCGTGGGGAGGAACCCCAGCCCTTGCCGGACCGCGGAGGTCTCCAGGTCCTGCTCAGCCGGCAACAGGTACTGGTGGTGCAGCACCCAGGTGGAGTCAGCACACCCGGGAGGCATCACGTCGGTCTCCGGGGCGCCCGTGACCCCGGACTCGACCAGCCAGGCCAGGGCTTCGGCCGCAGGTTGACCCCAAGTCCAGTCCGGTGGCGGAGTGTCGGTGGTCATGTACTGCTCCTCGATCAATCGGTCGGTGTGCTCCACGTCCGTGGCAGTAGACCGCCGCCGGCGCGGTGATTGCCAGTCAACCGCATGCCGGGGCTGCGGCGGCGCACACAACGGAACCCCTGCTGCAACGCCGCAGCAACTGCGGTCTCGAGGAGCCCCGGCCGTCCCGGCTCACAGTACGGTTGTTCCTGTGGTGATGTCTGCAAACAGCTTTTTCCTGACGGTACAGTCCGGTGAGTTCAACGGAATCGATACCTCTTACGAAGAGGTGCTCGACACAAGCCTGCTCCGGTCCTTAGTCGAGGGGCACTCAGACGGAGGCAACGACCTCGACGCGGCCCTTTCCCTCATGGACCTAGTTCGAGACGACTTGCTCCTTTCAGGAACATCTGGCGGTGAGCGACTCTCGGACTCCGACATGAGGCTGGCCGTACGTGCGTTGGAAAGAACGTCGACGCGTGCTGGCCACCCATTCCAACTACCCTTCCGTGACCACACCTCATGGCGCACGTTCTGGATCAGGAAGGGTGCATCGGGAACCGGAGGGTGGCAGGCCCGACGAGAGCTTTTGAGCGACTTGTTCGACGAGCCTTACGCGCAGCTCATGGCCGCCCAAAATCAGACACTGGACTCGACATTGGCCGAAGCAGTCTCGCCTCACCGGATCCTTGGTTGGGCCGAGATTGACACGGAGATAGGCGAGCTTAGACGACATTTCCGCACGGCTAGAACGCCTCAGGACTACCGCGCCGTGGGCAACGACTGCGTACACGTCACGGAGGCTTTGAGCCGGAAAGTTTACGACCATCCCAAGCACACCCCGCCAGGCGAGGACGAGCCCAAGGTGGCCAACACGAAGCTGCGGCTGGAGCGATACATCGAGGCTCGCCTTCCCGAATCGAGTGATAAGGAGATGCGGAAGTTTGCACGTGCTGCTATTGAGCTCGCTCAGGCGGTGAAGCACCGTGGAGCACCTACGCGCACGGAGGCTGGGGTACTCGCGGACGCTGTGATCATGCTGGCGAACATGCTCCGCAGGCTGGACGAGGCGTAAGCGGCGGCTTCGCATGCAGGCGTACACGCCTCCAAGGCGAACACCGCGGCCCGGGTGAGGCGCCTCTTCATAACCCCGTCTCAAAGGAGCCCTTACTGCACCACAGGGTGGGGGCGTCCCCAATGTTCAGCGGACGCGGGTCACTCGATCCGGGGCGCCGCGGATGAACCAGTTCGTGTTGATCGTCTGCGCCACTCGCATCCCGGTGTCCGGCAGCACCCACCGGGACCGGATGAGGGTGCCCTTGCGGATCCAGTCCTGACGATCCACCCGCCGCAGCAACTGACGCTCCAACCATTTCCCGGCCAGGGTCCCGTAGGTGCCCGGCTCCTCGTGCAGACCGAAGACGGTCAGCCCATCACTGCTGTACACGTGGCTGTCCAGCAGGTACTCATCCCCCCACTCTCCTTCCAGGGCCCGGCGTCCTTGGTGGTCGTCCCAGTAGCCGATCTGCAAGGTGCACCGCTCCGCCGGCACGTCCACGCCCGGGACCTGGGTCATCACCACCAACGGATGCACTTGAGCGACCACCTCGAAGGATTGCGCGGACACCCCGAGAATGACCCAGTCGGTGATGTACGCGGCGAGAGCCTCGAGGAACTCCTGCTCGCCGGAGGTACGCGAGTCATCGCCTCTGAACGGATTCACAGATGTCATGGCCTCACCGTAAAGCTCCGAGCCGAAGACGGCAGTCGGCCATCGTCTGAGGAACCTCCACAGCACCGGCACGTCCAGCAGTCAGGATTGCAGCATGGGAACTGATGCATGGCGTAACTGGCGAGCTGCACTCGAGAATCCTTTGAGCAACCCCGAGAAGCACGAGGAAGCCCTTTACTCGGATGCCCGGTTTATCGGGTCCAAGCTGCAGCTGGGACCCTACACCGTTCTACCAACGATGGCCCGGGACGTGCCCATGCCCATGGCCCTGATAATGCGGTGCGAGAGGCATACGTCATTGATGCCGGAGCTAGTCGACTACAGGACCAACGAGCTCCTACCCGCCGACGATAGCGGCTATCACGGCGGCACCGTGTCTGACGAGATTGCAGCCCTGGTATCCCTGGCTCTGGGGGTGCGTTGCCGTGCTGGCGGCATCACCCGAGTTTGGGGTCTGCGCAGCGACGATCCAGCAGGTGAGCCGGTCGAGTTCGACCGCCAATACCTGAGTCGCCCCGGCCCACCAGGAACAGAGATCTTGCCAGCTATGAATCGTGAGGTCCGCTTCGAGGACGCAACGGAGACGCTGGCAACCTTCCCAATTCTGCAGAAGAAGGCTGCTGCACGGCTTGCCCGGGCTGCACGCCTGTACTCAAACGCCTTGTGGTGGGCCAACGAGGACCCGAACTTCGCTTGGTTGCAACTCGTGGGCGCCGTGGAGGCCATTGCCGCCGGGCAGAAGAGTGTGTCGCGGCCGCCCGTCGATGTGCTCGCTGACTTCCACCCCAACGTCTGGGAGGCGCTGGGGGACGCATCTACGGGGACGAAGGAAAAAGTGGCGAAGGCCCTGGCTCAACAAGTGGGAGCTACGCGGAAGTTCGTGGACTTCGTGGAGAGCCATGCACCGGAGGCCCCGCAACCACGTCCGGAATACCGAGTGGACTGGAGCACGATGCGCCAGCACATGACGGTTGTCTACCGGCACAGGTCCCGAGCTTTGCATGACGGCAAACCATTTCCTCACCCAATGCTTGATACGCCCACAAACGGGCCGGACGGCCTGCCCAGTGAGACGCCTGTGGGAATGTCAGCAGCTGCCAAAGGAGGATCCTGGATGGCGCAGGACATGCCGATGTTGTTGCACACCTTCGAGTACATCGTCCGCGGCTCCATCCTGAACTGGTGGACCAGAACCGCACGCAAGAATATGACTCCATAGCGACCCAGCAGCGGTGGGGGCCCGAAGCTTCTAGACTCCTGCTCCGCGCGCATAGCCTCGGTCGTCGGCGCGGCGGGTTCAATTCTCAACCCCAAGCGCACGGAGTCGGCCACAAGACCCATCAACGCTTCAACAGTTTGCCTGGGTTGCGATCAGTAAACAACGAGGGCGGACACTCCAGCGATGAGAAACATCAAAGACCCCACCAGGAGAAGGTAGGAGTACTTCTGCAGTAGATGCACTGCCTCTTCCATGGTCACAGTGCCATCAAATGCGCGCAGATACTGGGCGGTTGACTTCGTCGTGGCCCACTTGCGGTTAAAAATGAAAAATCCGAGCAAGTAAATGAAGAAGGCGCCGAACAGCATCCAGGCCGCTGTCTCGTTTCCACCGTTCCAAGTGGTACCGGTAAAGACGAAGACTATGGCGGCGGCAGCCATGGCCACGAAGCATCCATACGTCATGAGAGTGATGCCTTTTGCGCTCATCATTCCCCTCCCCGAGGATTAGGCCCATCAGCGCGCTGGCTGCTCCGCATCTGGCTGCGGTCCCGCTCAGCTTCCGCACTTACCTGGTGTGGCGTGACGCATCGCCGTCCCTGTCTGCACCGCCCCGCGCGGTCTTTGAGGTTGTCGCTCCCACTCTTGCTGATAGATATCAAAAAGGGTAGGTGTGCATCAGTTAAGGGGACGGCCACAACCCCCATACTCCGACTTCCGGGCATGCCAAGTAGCGCTTTCGGAGGGGCCACCACTCCAGCCCGCTACCAGGCCCGTGTGAACACCATGATGGGTACACGAGCCCGGAGAGAAACCTCTTTCAGAACATGGCGGCCCGCTCGGTTACACCGGCGTGTGGACCGGACCGGTCGACACGTCACAGACAGTCCAACCGCGGGCAAACGGCGTCAGGAGAGCCGTGAGTCAGACCCGCCGGACCAGCACCATCATGGTCCTCACCTAATAGACCCCCACGCCCTCACGGTGTGAGACCAACCGGCCTCACACATCCATAATGAAAAGCCGAACAAGTCCTGTGGTTAGTCCCTTAAGCTGATGGCCGTCTTAGCGTACTAAGCGAGATTCCCTGGCGTTCCTGTTGAGACAGGTAGGGAAAGTCCCAATGTCCCGTACAGCGCAAAAACCGTTTCTTGGATGGCACTGGACTTGAAAACGATCCCGAGATCGATCATGTCGTCGAATGTGGCGACTCCAGCTTTGACCATCTGCACGACTCCGTTGACTTGACGGGTATGAACGGCCGCGACAACGCCGAGAAGTGCCATTCGGGTGCCGACACGCGTCACTCCATCGCGAGTTGTGTAGGTGCCGCGGTCATAAAGCACAACCGGGCTACCACTTGACCCCGGGAATACCGAAGCGTCGATCAAGAAGGCCGGCAGGTTGTTGTAGTCGTTGAAGATCGGTGTCGCAGTCTGCCCACGTCGTGCGATTGGCAGCATGGAAGCTTGGTCGAACAGGCCGTTTGGGTATCCAATCATCGTAATTTGCTCGATAGCGTCGAGTGAGTCCGCGGTCTCTTGTGTTGCAAGTTGCTCTGGGTCAAACCCTCGATAGAACGGGGCGGCACCGTTATCTACCATCGCTTTTAGAATTTCCCCAAAGAGCATGGCGCCGATGTCGACGTTTGAGTCAGGGTGGCCCAACCAGGTTTGGGCGTTGAATCCAGTAACCACCATGCGTGTACCACGGCTGGCTGGCTGGCTGGCGTTCTCCGCGGCAGCCATGGTGAAAGCAACTTGATGCGCCCCGTCTAACACATGTTTGTTTGTGATTAGAACTGGCAGTGTTGAGCCGTTTTCGCCGGGATAATTAATAATGAAACCAGTTCCGGTGGACCTGGCTGTAGGGGTAAATGCTTCGATGAACACTGTCGTGAAGAAAAGCTGATCCGCGATTGTTTCAACTGGGGGTCGCACCATGAACACAGCATACGTCTTGTCAGTGGATTGGCGCCGTCGCCATCTACACAGGTCACCGCTTTGGCCGTTGATATACCCCGCTCCGTGACATTCCAGGTTGGAGGCGACATCGGCCCATAACGGGCCCGTTAGCCGGACCCCAAGCGGGCCCGGATGCGCCCGTGCGGAGCGCCCGCAGCCAGGCGTGGTTGTCATGCCCGTTTACCCCGCGCGATGAAAAGCCCGCACAGGTGCGTCATACGCACCACGGTGTCCACAGGTACCGACGAATTCAGATGGTGGTCGCTTGCGGGAGCTCCCGGATCCGCCGGTACAAGGTCGCGCGGGACATGCTGAGATCGCGGGCCACCTGGGTCGCTGGCTCCCCAGACTCGATCAGCCGTAGGGCGTTGCGGATCTGGGAGTCGGTGAAGGTCTGGCGCCGCCCGCCGAGGTCCTTGCCGGCAGCCCTTCGCTTGGCCACCGAGTCGGTGATCCGCTCCCGCTTGATCTCCAGCTCCATCTGCGCCAGAGCAGCCATGACCGTGAAGACCATCGACCCCATCGGGGTCGCGGTGTCCACGTCTCCCCCACCGAGATTGAGCACCCGCAACCCGGCGCCTCTCCCCCGCAGCGCCTCGGCGAAGGTCAGCATGTTCTGCGTCGAACGGCCCAGACGGTCCAGTGTCGTGATCACTAGCGTGTCGCCCGACTCGAGGGCGGCCACCGCCTTGTCGAAGCCGGGACGGGACGCACGGCTTCCAGACACTCCACTGTCTACGTACACGTCATCACGTCGCACGCCGGCACTCAGAAGGTCAGACACTTGGCGGTCTGCGTCTTGTTGGCGCGTCGACACCCTGGCGTACCCGATCAGCTTCCCCATGTCCACCTCATCTGTCTCGCAACTAACGTTGAGTATCCGATTCTAGGGTCATGGATAAAGCACAAGGATGCGAGACGGGCCGAACCGCGGAATCATGCGGGCGCAAATTTTCGGGACGAGACGTCTCGCATCCCCTGCCTAGAGGAACGACGAGTTGCGCGTCCTCGTGGCAGCCGCCTCGTCGGCGCCCCTGCTGCTGATGCCTCCGGAGTTGGTGGGACCGACCGTGCTAGCACCGGAGGTCGGCCTCACGGCATGGTGCTGATCCTGGTGGGCCTCGTGAGTTAGCACGATTGACCCCCTGTCCTACGCCGGGTCGGGGCGCACGGTGGTGAGGCAGAAGGGGTGTCCGGCAGGATCGATCAGCACCCGCCAGAGTGAAGGGGCGGGCTGATGCCCGGCCATCGTGGCGCCCAGGGCCATAGCAGCTGCTACGGCCGACTCGAGGTCCTCCACCGCGACGTCCAGGTGCAGTTGCTGGTGCTGCGGCCCCTGGGGCCAGGACGGGGCGACATAGTTCTCCGACCGCATCAGCGTGAGCATGGGCCCGGCGCCGGCCAGCGCAATGACCCCACGGTCATCGCTGGCAAAGGCTTCCTCCAGCCCCAGCAGCCGGGCGTAGAAGCCTGCCAGGTACTCGGGATCCGGGCAGTCCAGGGAGATCGAGGCTAGTTGCCCCACGGGTTCGGTCATGACCACACGCTACCGTCGCGCCCGTCAGCACCGATCCGTCTCATCGCCACCGTCCGCGCTGCGACTGCTGGACCGCTCATCACAAGGCAGGATGACCGACCGTGACCGCGTCATGGCGCCCGCCAGCGGCTTCGCCGGGAACAGCGGCAAGACGAGCTGCTGCCCCGCGCATGGAGGGTGCCACACCGCAGCCGATATGCTCGATTCCGACAAGTACTTGTCATTATGGAAAGTAGTTGCTTGGATGGTGCTGTCATTACGTCGTCCCCAGGAGGACCCCTTGAGCGATCACCTCACCCCCGAGCAGGCCCGCGAGCAGCTGGCCACCCTCCAGGCGCGCACCCTCGACACCTCCCGGGATCGCACGATCCATGCCAGGGCGACGGCGGTGTTCGGAGTGGTCACGGCCCTGTACATGGCCTCACAGAACATCCTGGCCGGCTGGGTCGGCCACACCGTGGGGACGGCCGTGTTCCTGGCCGCCTGGCTGGTCACGGTGTGGTGGATCGAGCGGTTGGCGCGCACCGTGCCGCGCCGGGCCAAGGCGTGGTCAAGAGCCGGGATCGCGGCCTCCTTCGTGCTCACCCTGACCGTGGTGCTGCCGTGGTTGAACCTCTCCGCCCAAACCTCCCCCAACACCTGGCCCATGGTCGCCGCCGGGGCCGCCCTCGCCGCCGGGGCCGCCCTCGCCGCCGTTCCCGCCCTGGCCGCCGCGGCCATGATCCGCTGGGGGACCAAGTGAACACCACCGAAGGACGCCACGCCCGGCACCGGCTGGACGAGCTCATCCACGCCCCGGTGCGCCTGAGCATCGTCGCGACCCTGGCCCAGGTCGACGAGGCCGAGTTCGCCCATGTGCGCGACACCGTGGAGATCTCCGACTCGGTGCTCTCCAAACAGGCCACCCAGCTCGAGGCCGCCGGCTACGTGAAGATCCGCAAAGGCTACATAGGCAAGCGCCCCCGCACCTGGCTGTCCCTCACCCCCACCGGGCGCACCGCCTACACCGACCACCTCGAGGCCCTGCGCACCATCGCCGAAGGCCGGTAGACCTCCCGCCGACCCTGTATCGGGGCCGCTCCTGCAGGAGACAGCTCCATGTGCGTACCCAGACAGGAGAATCTGACCAAGCTCCTGCCCGCTCAGCTGCCTCTTAGGCGGTGACTCCTATAGCTTCGCCGAAGTAGTAGAGATCAAGGTGCGGGTGGCGACTCCGGAGGAGAATCTGCGCAATCCATGTCGTGTGCCTGGTTGTCCTTAGCGGCCGCCTCGTTCTTCTCGATGACTTCCAGGATTGCCTGGAGCCCCTCGGGATCGACCTGGCCGAGGGCTCGGGCAGCGAAGTTGCGTACTTCCGCCCGTCGAAGGGCTCGGACCGTGGCCAGCTCCTGTTCGACCTGCTGAGGAAGCGGGCCGTCTTCCTGCACGAGGTACCGCGGGTCCACTCCGAACACCTCGCCTAGCGCTCGAAGCAGTTTCTCGTCGGGGCGCACCCGAGTGTCGGCGGTCTTGAGGTAGTGCCATTTCGTCCGTGAGATGGCCACGCCGAGGTCTTTGAGGCCTTGCTGGATCGTGGTGAAGTCGTAGGTCTGGCCAGCTTCGGTGCGCAGGGTGTCCAGCAGCAGGTTGAGCTTGTCGGCCAGGATCTGTGCTGACCGTTCCCGGTTGGCGTCCCCCACGTCTTTTCTCCTCATGTCACGATCCAGGCGTAGATGCTGCCCAAGAAGGTCAGCCCGTAGATGAAGCCTGAGATCACTTGCGGACCGGTGTGGTCCTGGAGCCGGATGCGACTCCAACACACCGCAAGTCCCACCGGGACGAACAGCAGCCCGACGACACCCCAAGATGTTGTCAGGGCAACAATCGTTCCGCCCATCATCATGCCGTGCCCGGAGATCTTCCACCACGGACTCACCACAGCGATGACCAGCCCGGCCAAAAACGTCGCCACGAGCAACGCCACGATCTCGATCGGTCCCTGCAGCAGGATCGCCGCCGCGAGATAACTAAGGACCAGCACCAGCACCCCGGCCATCACGGGCCGGCGGTGCTCCTTCACACTCACATGATGGTCAGTGAGAACTCCACGGCGCACCAACAGCAGGACTGCCGCCAGTGGAATCCCGCACACGATCAGGGCTGCGCTGATTCCCCACCACAGCGAGGCCGCGGTGGGGTTCGCCCCCCAGGGCAGGGCAATGAGCAGCGCCGCCAGCAGGACGGGAGGCTGGAAGGCTTCCGTGGCGGTTCTCTCCCAGCGGGGGACGACGATCGAGGTGCTCATGATGTGAGTTCAAATCTCCTCTCGGCGGCCCGCAGGGCGCACCGTTGCTTCTCCGGCAGGCCCACGTCCTCCGCCCGCAGGGCGTCTTCGACGGCAATGACGGCTCTGTAAAGGGCCTTCTGGGGATCAGCCGACAGGGCGCTGCGCCAGCCCGGAGGGCGCCCACCAGGGCTCCACCGGTCCGCGCCGAGGTGGTCCCACACCGGGGCCATCCTCAGGATGTCCATGCGCAACCCGATCTTCAGGCGCCGGCCTTGAGCGCACAGCCCCAGCCACGCCACGGCCGAGCACACCAGCACAGCCCCGGGCAGGAAGACCAGGCCGAATGAGGCCTGCAAGACCGTAGCTACAGCATCCCACGTGTCCAAATGCCCGAGGAGGGCGTAGCCAGCCTCGAGCGCGCAGCCAAGCACGAGCAGAGAACCTCCTACCCCCAGACCAAGCAGACCTGGCCGCAGCAAGCGGTCATGCCCCTGTCGTCGCAGCGTGAGCTCCCGGAAGCCGACACGGGCAACATCGGCGGCGTTCCACCCACCCATCACCATGATGAGCAGCGTGTAGACCAGTGTGCCGCCCTGGGCGAGGTGGTTAGGGATGAACGCCCCCGAGGTCGGGCCCCGGTCGATCGAGAAGAACGCAGCCGTTAGCCCCAGCAGCAAAACACCCCCAATAGAGGCCTCCCGCAATGTCCGCGACCGGCTCCAGTTCCTGCGTTGCAGGGACTGGACGAGGGCCGCCCGCAGGCACCACACGGCGCTGAGCGCGAGCAGATTGCGCACCAGGTGGAAACTGTTTTCCCCACCCAGCCACGCATCCACGGTCCGTTCACGAAACATGCTTCCGTTGGCCGAGAAGGCCAACGCTGCCAATGCCGTGCCCACCCAGATGAAGTCCACGCGACGCTGCCGCACTACCCGGGGCAGACGAACGACCACCGCCACGGCGGCGAAGAGGCACGCCATGGCCTTGAGCAGGCTCAACCCCGCGCCGAGGCTCATCAGAAGGCCTCGAGCAGTGGATCCACCTTCTGGGTCAACCGGGAGGCCAACCGCGTGGCAGCGTCCTCAGCCGCGACCTCCTGAGCCGTCCAGATCGAGGACCGCCCGAGAAGAGTCTTGATCCGACGGGATCCCCCGATGTGGGAAAAAGCATTCCCCAGCGTCAGCTCGCACCCACCGTGCATGAGCAGAATGTGTCCGTACTCGTGCAAGATCACGTGCCGGCGCAGCAGCTCGCTCTCCCCTGCAGCATGGAAGATCCAGGACTGCTCAGCCTTCTCCAACCACAACCCTGTGACATCCTGACCCAACCCCGCCGGCGCTGGCACGATGTGGATGGGCTTACCGTGCCGACGCTGCACCTCCAGATGAAGACCCTCCCAGGTGACATGGTCCGGCAGGTCGGCCAACACGTTGGAGCCGGAGCAGGGAACAGTTCCCTCTAGCCAAGACATGACATCCAGCGTACCCGCGCTTTGAACATGTTTATGTTGAACATGTTCAAATAGGAGTATGGTGGGACCATGTCTGAGCACGAGCTACGCCTCACCGTGCCAGCTGGCGCCGCAGCGGGCATGCAGATTCCCGCAGACACGCGCGGATTGTCTGGCGCATGCGCATGCGGCATGTAAGACTAGCCACCATGATCGACTACAAACCCCCGAAGATGCAGGGGAACAAGGTGCCCTTCAGCACGCGCCTGACTCCAAAACAGCATCGCTTAGCAGCAGAAGCTGCTGCTACCGCGGGGTTGTCGATGGCGGAGTACATCGGCGCACTGATTGAGCGCGACGCAGAGCTCCCGAACAAACTCGACAACAGGGAGGATCCGCACTTGCCGATCTCCAGAGCGTCTTAAACGACTGACGGCCCGCCTTGCCGGGCGGGCCGTCGAAGTCATCCGGCTGTCTCCGTCGCCAAACTGCGACAGCCGTTCCAACAGCTAACTGAATCGGAACTGCTTATGTACCCAATACCAGGGGACTGTTGTGTCTCCTAGTGTACCCGAGGCGTTCCCGCAAGGGGAGCCTGCGCGGCTGAACGCTGCCAATTTTCGCTCACAGCCCTTATCTGAGGCTGTTGAGAAGGCCGAAACGGACCTGCCCTCGCGGCGTCGGCGGGTGCGGGTGGCCTATGAACGCTCCAAGGCCGTGGTGCTGCGGGCGGTGCCGACAGGCTGCCAGCTGGCCCGCCACGTGGTGGCGTGGAAGCGCGCTGTCGTGGAGCACCCGGCTCTGGAGTTGATGCGTGCTGATGGGCGGGCGAACATGCTCGGGTTGGTGGAGATCATCGCCGTGCAGCAGGACCCGGCCTCGCGCACCTGGCGCACCACCTGGGGATGGGTCGCCCAGCGGCTGGGGGTGCATGAGGACTCGGTGGGGCGGATGATCCGCCGGCTCAAGAACTGGGGGCTGCTGGCCGTGGTCGCCACCGGCCGCTCCGCGGCCCACACCCCGCGCTCCACCGGCAAGAAGCAGGGCGAGGCCCCCGTCTACGCCCTCACCACCCCCACTCCCCCCACTCCCCCCACCCCGGGCGCCGCCTCCGAGGACACCGGGGCCATCCACAAGACAGAACAGGAGCTTGGGCCTGTGGACATAAATGTCGGCCCGGTCCCCCCGAAGGGGGCATGTCCTCCCCCGCACGCGCGCGAGAGCCTTTCCCCGATGGACGCGGCTACGCCGCGACCCTCTGCCAAGGCCGCCGCGCAGCGGCGGGAGGTCCAAGCCGCCCTCGCGAAGCGGACAGCTCCGCTGTGGCCGGCTCATGCGACGGTGAGGCCTTCGAAGGTCGGGGCGGCCCGGTCAGAACGGAAGCAGGCTTATCGTTTGGCGGGGCTGGAGATCCAGCACCACGCCCTCGTGCTGCGCCAGATCACCACCGCCTACGTCGTCTCGGTCGCTAAGCCCTATTTCGAGGCAGGCTGGAGCATCGCCGATGTCCTCCACGCCCTGGACTGGACCCCCACCGGGGTCCGCTACCCCCACGACGCCGTGGCCGGAATCACCCACCCCGGGGCCTGGTTCACCGCCCGCCTGCGCGCCTGGACCCATGCCGACGGCACCCCCCACCGCTCCCCCGACCAGCGCGCGGCCGCCGAAGCCGAGCAGCGCCGGGCTCAAGCCGTGGCCGCCGCGGCCCGCCATGCCGCCCACCAGACCCACGCAGGGTCGGTGACCGTTAGGTCCGATGATGAGGCGCCGGCGGTCCGGCGGCCCTTCCGGGAACGCTGGGCCGCCCACATCGCCGCCGGCCGCGCCCAAGCCACCGGCAATAGCCCCTCGAACCGCCAGCTCCACCCGTGACCCCCCAGGACGCGCACGAGAATCCACACCACCCGGGCTGGCCATACCGCCCTTCAGCACTCATGCGTACTGGATCATCCGCCCCTAACCGGAAGACCTCAGCCGCGATACGACCTCCACCTCCAACCGGGGCCTCCGCCCCGAACAGGTCACGGTCCAAGACGCGGGCAAAAATCGCGACGGAATGCGCGAAGAAGCTGCCCACCACGCACGGGGTGGTCCACTGGGACCAAGCCCCCGACGGATACTGGGGCCGGCTCATGGAAGCCCTGCCGGTCACCGAGGTTTGGGGCGTCGCCGGGCGGCTGGCCCAGCGCCTGGAGGCGATGGGGGTCGAGACCATCGCCGACCCGGTGGCCATCCGCCACACGTTCTCCGTGGTGCAGATGCGCACCGTCCTGGAACTCAACGGCTTCCCCGCCATCCCCGTGGAGGACGAGGTGGCCACCAAGGCCCAGATCCTGGTCTCCCGATCCTTCCCGGACCCGATCTGGGATCCAGAGATCGTCGGGGCCGCGGTGGCCGAGTTCGCCCAATGCGCCTCCCGCCGACTCCGCACAGAAGGCGAGGTCACCGGGCGGATCACCGTCTCCGCCACCACCTCCCCGCACCGGCCCGGACCCGCGCACCATGTCTCCGCGCACGTGCGCCTGGCCGTGCCCATCAACGAGCCCACTCCCCTGGTGGCCGCGGCCCGGGCCGCCCTGGTCCCCAAGCTCCTGCACTGGACGCAGTACATGCGCGCCGGCATCCTCTGCACCGACCTCGCCCCCGAAGGGGCCGTGCCCGTGTTGCCCGGGGTGCTCGAGCAACCCGCCCCCATTGGGGAACTGATCGATGCGGTGAACCGCCGCTTCGGAACCGGCACCCTCGCCCTGGGCCGACTCGGCGCCCACTCCCCCGACCCCTGGGCCAACCACCAAGCAGACCTCTCCCCGCGCTACACCACCGACTGGAACGAACTGCGCACCGTCAGCTAATCGGTCGCTCACCATATCCGGCACTGCATCGAGGCGCGGCATCCACCACATGCTCTATGGTGCTGGCGATTTCCTGAAATGGCGTGGGCACTTCTCACACCCAATCGGTACCATGTTGGTACCGCACTGGTACCGCACTGGCACCACGTCTATTTAGTACCAGCGTGGTACCAGCCTTGGACGACGGTTCCTTCGCTCTACCAGGACGGGAAATCTTCCGCCTCGTATCTGCAGGGACTACCACTTCGCAAGTTTCACCTGGATAGGGACGATGGTTCGTTTGATCAGTCCGGTCTTAGTGCGATATCTAGGTACGGAGGTGCCGCGCCAACAGCAGCCGGCGCGGCACCATAACTGTACTGGTGTAGTACCAACACCACACCAGTGTGGTGACGTAGCGGGGGTCGGGGATATCGCTGTGGCCGTAGTGCTCCTCAAGCACAGGCGGTGCGGGCTTTTCGTTCAACTTCTGTTGAGAAGTGTCCATGGAAGCGTCTGGGAATGAAGGTGCCGTGCCGACTACTGTCGACACGGCACCATGTTGGTACTTGTGTAGTACTAACACCACACTGGTGTGGTATGCCGGGAACTACTTGAGCGGCACGTTCTGGCCGTAGCGCTCCTCAAGCACGGGCCATACGAGCTCTTCAATCAACTTCTGCTGGGAAGTGTCCTCAGCTTCGGCGGCGTAATTGAGCAAGGCATGCTGGGTGTTGTTGAACCGGAAGTTGTACCCCTTCACCTTGGCTCCATTCCGCGCCCGCCGCTTCCACGGCTTCAGGGGTGGCCCCTGATCGGGAGTGTCTGAACCCGAGCGTTCGGCTGCCGCTGCGAACCGCTCGATCTCTTCCTCTCGATTGGAGGCAATCGGTCCACGTTTCCTCACCATGCGAAGACCTCCTGGGTCAGCAGTTGAATCTCGGCCTTGGCCTTGGCATCGCGCATTTCTACGACTCCCTTGCCGTCGGCCAGGCAGTCAGCGAAAGCTTTGCGCTGATGCAACACGGTCTGAGCAAGTCGCACACGAGGAAAGTCCTCGAGGTACGACTGCGCTTCCTCCCGCTCCTTGGTGAAGACATTGGAGGAAACGAAGTTGAGAACCAGCATCGATTTGAGGTCCTCGTTGAAGTCCTGGGCCCCTTCAACCGTCTCCAGGAGGCCGGCCACGGCGTCAAGGTCGGCTTGGGTGGCGCGCGTGGGGCTGATCAGCATGTCCGCAGCAGTCAGTGCTGTGCGCATCTCCTTGGAGTCCTTGCCTGGGACATCGACCAGGATGTGATCGAACTTGGGTCGGAACTCCTCCAGGAACTTATGCAGCGATCCTGACTTCTGCACGGACTGCAACGAGGGGAGCCCGGCTTCCTCTCGGTCGGTGGTGAAGTTCGAAGTGGTGCGGATCGTCGGGTCGGCGTCGACTAGCAGCACGTCCTTCCCCTGTCGCTGCAATTCAACGGCCATGTTGACGGTGAGAGTCGACTTGCCCGTTCCGCCCTTCTGATGCCCAAAGACAATGATCATGGCACCACAGTAACACCAATATGATGTTGTATAAGTACCAGTGTGGTACTACTTCGGTGCGCCATGGTGTGGTACTTGTGTGGTACTGAAACATGGTCACACATGGCGGGCCCATGCACCCTTTGGGTGCCTCAAGTCTCGCGGTGCTCAGCGGGTGGCCCCCCCAACCTGTGGGTGATTCCCTCGGCCCGCAACGTCTCCAACCGGGAGGCGGACCGGGCCGATCATGCGGAGCTGCGGCCGAAGATCTCCCTGACCGGTCTGTCGGCGGATGTGGTGGTCATTGACTGCCCGAACCGGCAGGGTGGGCCGCTGACGCTGTCGGCGTTGAACGCGGCGGACACCGTGGTCTACGCCGCCACCGCGACCAGTGATGGCATCGACGGGGTGGAAGGGGCCCGGCGCACGGTCGCTCAGTTCCGCCGGCACCGCCAGCAGCTGGGCGCCCCGGACACCCTGACCGAGGCTGGCATCGTCGTTGGCGGGGTGAAAAAAACGATCATGAGCCGGGCGGCGGTGGCCAGCCTCGAAGAGCTGCGGGCCACCGGGTTGTTCCTGGAGCCGTTGATCCCGGACCGGGCCATTGTCCAAGAGGTGCGGATTTCGGGGGAGTGGTACGGCCAGTACCGCAACGGGGCCCGCGTGCTGGACGCTTACACCGCGATCGCGAAGAAGGTGCTGCGATGACCGAGCAGCCCGAGCGCCCCGCCTCACTAGCCCGCCGCCGGCCCCGCCCGGCCCCGGATGAGCACATCGACCCGGTCGACTACACATCCCCACGCGTTACCTCACCCCAGCCGGCGACACCGGTGGTGTCGTCCCCGCCGATGCAAGCGGCACCGGCGGCGGAGCCTGCGGTGGCCGCACCCAAGCGCGGGCGTGGCCGGCCGCGCCGGGAACCCACGATCCAGCTCGGGGTGCGGGTGGCCCAAGACGTCTCCGATCTGATCGAGGAGCTCACCGAGCACGACGGCACCGCCCGCGCGGTGATCGAGAACGCCGTGCGCGCCTACGCCCAACAGCTCAACCGATAACAATCCCTACCCCCGGCGGGGGAGGGGGACGGCCGCGGGCGGCTTTCCCATGGTCGGCGAGGAAGGAACCCGGCTCACCGTTGCTGGTGGGCCGGGTTCTCTTCATCTGGGGACGGGCGGCGGGATGGGGTGGGTGGTCCGGTGGGTCTTCGATTGAGGCGGGTGCCCGCGCTCGGTCCGAAAGCTGCCAGGGCCAACCCCCAGCGGGGGCAGTTGTCGGGCGCCAAAGGGACGACCAGCGCTGTCCAGGTTGGACGTGGGGCGTCCCGGCAGCTCCGTATCGGACAGGGAAGTCAGCCCGTCACCGGCTGCTGATCGTGCGGAAGGGGCCGCGGTGAGGGTCCTCGTGCTCGAGCCCTGCCCGAGACGTTCCCCGGTGATGCCGCGACCGTGGCCGCCGGCATTAGACCCCACTGTCGCGGAGCACCCGGACAGGCACAAGGCGGTGTCCGGGTGGGGGAGTGGGGGATCTACTGGGCGGCGTAGTAGGCGTCCTTGACGGACTGGTGGACGCGGCCGCGGTCGGAGACCTCGTACCCGTTCTCCTTCGCCCAGGCCCGGATCTTCGCCGTCTCCGGGTTACCACCGGAGGAAGACCGGGTCCCGGTGGCCCGGGCGGACTTGGACTGGGCCCGCCGGCCAGCAGCAGCATAGGGTCGCAGGGCCTCCCGCAACTTCTCCGCGTTAGCGGTCGACAGGTCGATTTCGTACTGCCGGCCGTCTAGACCGAACTGGACGGTCTCATCAGCAGGACCACCCTCGAGGTCGTCCTCCAAAATAATCTGCACGCTCTGGGCCATTTAAACACCTTTCACGATCATGGAGTAGGTTGAAATCATTCGCGATCAAGTCGATGATCTCATGTTACATTACACCCTTTCATGGGTGTAGGCGTCTCTGCGACAATTATTGGTGCCACTTCTCTATATAAAATTGCCACCTTGTTGCTTTACTATACAAGGTCCCAAATGTTGGGAGGTGGCATCGAGTCTGGAAAATCCTCCAGAGTCTTCCGCATTAGATCGGAGACCTCGTGGAGGTTTGTCACGCGAGATAGGCGTCCGTCATTACCAATCTCGAAGACTTGAGCTTTAAGATGGAGTAGGTCGACTTTGACCACCTGGGCAAATGACTCGCCGTCCAGGGGTGATATTAAATTGGCTCGATAAGTGGCATAGCGGATTCGGTTCTGGCCGCGACCCAGGCGTGGCACGGATAGATCGCCGGAGCGAGTAATGCGGCACGAGCGAGGACTGATGGACGCTTTGCTGTTTATCGTCATCAACCGGCCGTTCGGATCGATGGCGATGAAGTCTTCTGGGTGTGCGTGAGTGGATTCTCCCAAAACTTCGGAAACCATGCCTAAAAAATCGTCCTGAGATCCAAGTAGTTGGTAACCTAGCGACAGCAAGAGGCGGCCGGTGACTTGTTCGCCCAAATTGCCGATAGCAAGATGATTTCTTGACTCCTGCCACCGCTGCAGTCGTTCCGGGGGTGATCCGATGACTATTCTCAGCGCTTGGAGGCCATGTGCCGTTTACTCCCAGCTGCAAATGGCTCCTGGGAGAAACTCCCTATAAACAAATCCTCGTTGAGCAGTTGAAGGACAGTCTTGACGTTGGTATCTGTCACGCTGAGGTTGTCACCGTCCATCAGCTCGGTGGGATTGTATCCGCTGCTCAGAATTACGGACCTAAGGGTGTCTGGTGTCAGGGTCTGGATGTGTGGGCGCCGCATAATTGCCTGAAACTTTTTGCGCAGGTGTTGGTTTCGCTTTAGTACCGTTTCGAGAATTTCCTGACTTCCATCTGTCATGGAGACCACCGACGACACTTCCTGCACCCACTCCGTCGTCTTCGCCAGGACGGCTGGCGACTCCTTGAAGAGGCCTTCAAAACTGCTCTTGTCGAGAACGTAGACCTTGCTCTTGGTGATGATCGCGTCGTACCTGTTGTCAAACGCAAAGATCGGAGTTTCGATTTTGTCAAGAGTATTATTGAGCAGTGTGGCAACGACCGATTTTTTTCCTAGTTGGATAGGCGAGCGTTTTTTCACAAAAATTGTTTCCGCGTCGCCACGTCCTATCACTGCTGCGTGACAAAACAAAGCTTTTGTCTTCAGTTCTTGCTCAGTAGCCAGTTGAAGGGAAGCGCCCTGACGCAGGGTTTCTATCAAGCTCGTGTCAAAGAGCTCTTCAGGATCCGCTTCTAGATGCGTATTGTCCTCCATGTCGGTATCGGGACTATATGGTGCAGGGTCAGTCATTTCTGCAACCGCACGCTCGGCATGGGATCGGAGGGTCTCTTCTACGTCGTCCGCAGTTTTTATGCATCGTCCAATGGTTGCCTTCCCCGATCTCCAAGCAACAACGAGCTGTAGTGAGCCTTCGGTGCTCGGCAGTTCATCGGCCATTGGGGGGTGCCCTCCTTGGTAATTGGAAGCAGGTGGCATAACTTATGCTTGCAAAAGCACGTCGTTGGTCATGCGATAGGCCCGTACAGTATCTCCGGAAACTACTCTTGCCCTGCTGATTATATGCCCCTGTAGTCCTTTGGAGTCGGTAAATGCGTAAATGCGCCAGCCGAATATGAAAAGTGTAGGGTTTACCTGAATAATTTCAGTCCGCAGATGTACGAGTAAAGCGACTAGCAAGAAAAGGCCATAGGCAACTAGATCAGTAGTTGTGGGTCGGCTCACTGTCAGAAACGGCAGCAAATAACCGGCAAGATAACTTGAAGCACCGGTGCCACCGGTTTGAACAGAGACAATTATGTGCTCACCAGGGGATCCCCTTCTCTGATGAGACATTACAACAGGCAGGGCGATAGCACCGGCGGTCGCGATTAGGGTGCACCAAAGTCGAAGAGTGGAGTCCTCGAAGCGGATCGCGAGCATGACGAACAAGGGTGCGTACGAGGAGAGGAACATCAGAGGCTTTGTCAGCCAGCCCGCTCCATCTGTCATGCCACCACTGTAGGCGGCAGACCAGACCATTCTGGGAACATCGGACTGAATAGAGTCAGTTCACATTACGATCGCTCTCCAGCGACCTCAACCCCGGGCGCATCGTGCCGCGCAATGACTGGTGTCTACTCGTCCGGTTTCACCTGCCGTGGCTGGCGCGTATGCGCGTACTCGCGGGCGCTGTAATTGACAAGCATCGGGGTGTTGCGTCAGACAAGCGATACAGGTCATGTTGCTCACAGTTGTAGCTTGCCAGACAGCGCTGGATCCGAGAGTCATTCTCCTTCGTGGACGGCCAGTTCTTTGCCGGCGTAGCGTCCGCGGGCGTGGACGTGTTCGGAGACCGGGGTGGCTTCCAGGACCGTCTCGATCAGGGAGGCGAAGAACTGGGGTGCTCCGAGGTCCTCGGGCACGCCTTCGCTGAGTTCGTCGTCGGGGCCGGTGGTGTGGTCGAGGACCCGCACGGATTCCCCGGGGTTCGCGTCGTCCCATTCCAGTAAGAGGAGGCAGGTGGCGTTGTAGCCGTTGCCGTCGCCGCGGTCGCGCAGTTTGCGCATCATGTCCACGGTCTTCTCAAACGCGGCCTTGTCCTTCTCACCCAGGATGGTGGCGCGTTGGACGAAGAGGAACCCGACTCCGGCCAGGGGGTAGCGGGCGCGGAGGTTGCCGGCGTCTCCGTAGGCTTCTTCGAAGCGGTTGGCCACGTTCTTGCCGAAGGAGGCGGTCATGGCTTTGGTGGAGATCAGCAGTTCCGGTCCGCGGTCCCAGCGGGCCATGGCCACATCGACCTGTTTGACGTAGGCCCGCCCCAGGAACCGGGCGTCGGAGGGCGCCACACTGGTCAGGGCTGGCAGGCGGCGGGCGATCTCCGCACTGAGGGTCTTGGGCAGCTTCTCCATCAGCAGCCGCACGTCCCGGGGCAGCACCCGGGGTCTGGTGGCTCGGGGCCAGACATCGTCGGGATCGAAGCCGGCCCGGCGCAGCTCGTGAGCGACCCAGGCGTCGATGCCTTTGGCCAGGCGCCCGCTCTGGGTGGTGGCTTCATCGGCGATGGGTAGGCGCACCAGGTCCTGCAGCAGGTCCGTATCGATGCGATACCGCGGTTTACCCCTGGTGTGGTCCCACGGATTCGCGGCCAGGTCCGCGGCGGCCAGGACAGCGTCGAACTCCCCGTGCTCGGCGGCCACTTACTTCACCGACTTGGAGCGGGCGACCCGGCGGGCCTTGAGCGTGGCCCGGCCCTGGGCCAAAGCCTCCAGATCCTCTTGCGCCATGCCGAGCCCGTCGACGAGCAGGACCTGGTCGACCAGGGCGGTGGCCCGGCCCCGCTCCCCGTCCTCTAGCAGGGCGGTGACCTTCGGTTTGATCGCCAGCAACGCTTCCCGGTGCTCCTCCAGCAGGTCGGGGGAGGGGACGTGCCACCGGTCGGCTTCGCGGGGTTCGATCTTGAGCATCCCGCCCCCGTAGGCCCGGCCCACGGTTTCCGCGCTTAGGGAGGTGACCGTGTTCAGCGCGGCCAAGGGCAGCAGCTCCTGTCCCAACTGGTGGTAGGGGTCGGCGAGGTAGACCCCGTGTACGGAGTTCAGATGCCGCACCCGGGCGGTGTTGGTGGCCAGCTGCGGTATGTCGGCGTTCATGTAGGTCAGGAACAGGTCCGGGGCCTCCAGCAGGGGGGTGCGCCACCACGGGGTGCGGACCCGGCACTTATAGGCCTGATCCACCCCGGCGGCCTCCCCAGCGGTGATCTTCACCTTCGCCGCCGCCGAGGGGTTGACCCCGGGGTGGAAGAGGTAGGTGGCGGAGCCGTTCTGGGTGAGTTTCTTTAACCGGGCCGGGGTCAGGGCCAGGTGGCGCAGGTGGCTGGAGCCCGGTGGGGAGATCCGCACGACCTCCCCGCGTCCCAGGCCGAGCTCGGCGACCTCCTCGGCGGTCATGGTGAAGTACCGGTTCCCACCGGTCACCGCCCCGAGGCTGGTCTTACCCCACATCCGCAGTTCGGTGAAGGCAGGGGAGTCGGCCACGGTGTGGAACAGGGCGCTGGCGATCGGGGAGACCATCGCGGCCGTCCACTTCTCCCCGGTGCTGGTCGGCACCCAGGTGGCCGGGGCCCCGAGATGGGCCAGATCCGCGGCGTTGTGAGCGTGGAAGAGCTGGAACCGGTCCGTGGGTCCCTGGCCCCAGCCGCTGGCCAGCAGCAGCACGACTTCTTCCTGGACCGTGGGAAAGACCCGTTCGGAGAACAGCACCAGGTCGACCTCGGCGAAGTTCTCCATCAAAAAGGACCGGACCGGGGCGGCATAGTTGGTCGACAGCAGCTCGGCCGGCAGCACCAGCCCCAGCTTGCCGCCCGTGCGCAGGAACGCGGTGGAGTGGGCGACGAACGCCGCCCAGGACGAGGCGAGCTCGGACAGCTCCACCCCGGCGGCCGCAGCAGCGGCACGGGAGGCGGCCCGGGAGGCCCCGGCGTGGGCCTGGTAGCGGATGTAGGGGGGATTGCCGATCACCGCATCAAAGCGCGGGGAGGCCGGCACCTCGAAGAAGTCCGAGGCCTCCAGGTGGGCCTGTACCCCGTGATCGGCCAGGAACTCGCGGGCGAAGGCGGCCGAGGACTCGTGCAGCTCCACCCCGACCAGCTCCACCGTCCCGCCTATCTCCTGGGCGCGGGTGGCTGCGGAGAGCAGGAACGCTGCTTCCCCGGCGGCCGGCTCCAGCACCGCCTCGGTGGTCTCATCAATGGCCCACTGGGCGATGAAGTCCACGATCGCACCCGGGGTGAAGAACGCCCCCCGAGCCTTGCGGAGATCGACGGTGTCCCCGTCACGCAGTACATCAAGAGCCACAGCTTCGGTCATGGGTTCATCCTAGGGCGGCTCCCCGTCACGCTTAGCCAGCGGCGATGGTGACCCCACTCGGGTCGTCCATCGGGAAGCCGACCTTGTCAGTCCGAGGCGATATTTCGGGGTCATAGAGATGGGGGCGAAACGATGTAGGAGAACGCACAGGGCAACAGCTCCTGTGGTTAGGGCAGCCCAGGTGCTGCGAAACCTCTTGACCAGGGATAGTTCGTCTCCTGTGCGGCGTCATAGATGTTGGTTCTGAGGATCGACTTGGTATGTGCGGAAGTGAACACGGTTAATTGAGGGATAACAGGCCCTTCACAGATGAGCATGGGCAGCCGGGGGCGCGCGGGCTTCTCGAGGGGTGTGTTGTGAGGGCTGGGTAGAGGTCGAGGCCTCCAGGATGGGTAGCGACCAAGCAACCTGATCCATGAAGGCCTCGACGTGTCTCATGCTATCTGCGCGCCCGCGTGCGCGCTCTTCGACCTGTCCGACGTCCACGTCCTGGCCGTCGAGCGTGGTCCGCGCTCGTTCACTCTGGTGGTGGAGACCGTGGCGACGCTGGTGGGCTGCCCCTCCTGCGCGGTGCTCGCCACCGGGCACGGCCGGCGGCAGGTCCTGCTCCACGACCTGCCCTGCGCTGGGGTGCCGGTGCGGGTTCGCTGGCGCAAGCGGATCTACCGCTGCCTCGAGGACGCCTGCGGGCTCACGACGTTCAGCGAGGTCCACGATCTGGCCGCGCCGCGGGGCAAGCTCACCACCCGCGCGATCGCCTGGGCCGTGGCCCAGCTGCGCTCCCACGACATCGCGGTCTCGGCCCTGGCGGAGATGCTCGGGGTCGCCTGGAACACCGTCTGGGACGCCGTCGCCCCGGCCATCGAGGACCAGTTGGCCGCGGAGGATCGGCTGGCCGGGGTCAGCGCCTTGGGTGTGGACGAGCACGTCTGGCGCCATGTGGGTCCGCCCGGCACCGGGCTGGTCACCGGGATCGTGGACCACTCCCGCGGTGAGGACGGACGGCCCCGAGCCAGGCTGCTGGACTTGGTCAAGGGTCGCACCGGCGCCGCCTACGGCGACTGGCTCACCGAGCAGGGGCCGAGGTTCACGAGCGGGATCCGCACCGCGACCCTGGACCCGTTCCACGGCTACGCCAACGCCATCCGCGACGAGCTCCCGGAGGCCATCACGGTGCTCGACGCGTTCCACGTGGTCAAGCTCGGCGGACAGGTCGTCGACGAGGTGCGCCGCCGCGTGCAGCAGGACACCCTGGGCCACCGGGGCCGGGCCGGGGACCCGCTCTACGGGATCCGCCGTACCTTGCAGATCGGCGCCGAGCACCTCACCGCCAAGCAGATCACCCGCCTGAACGCGAAGCTGGTGGCTGGGGACCCGCACCATGAGGTGACCTTGGCCTGGCACTGCTACCAGAAGCTGCGCGCCGTCTACCACGCCCGCCCCGAGCAAGGGCGCCGGCTCGTTGCCGAGATCCTCGCCGCGTTCCCCACCTGCCCGATCCCGGAGATCGCCCGGCTCGGGCGGACCCTGCGGAGGTGGCGGTCGGCGATCCTGGCCTACTTCGACACCGCCGGCGCCTCGAACGGCCCCACCGAGGCGATCAACGGGGTCATCGAGACGATGCGCAGGGTCGCCCGCGGCTTCCGGAATTTCGACAACTACCGGCTACGTGCCCTGCTCGCCGCCGGCGGCCACCGGCCCTGGCGAAAGGCTCCTACCCATGCTCATCTGTGAAGGGCCGGATAACCTCCCGCGCCCCCTGACCGAAGGGCCCTCCCATGGATTCCCCCCGCACACCTTCTCAGCGTTCTGCCCTGCCCAAGTCGTTCCAGTGGGTGCTGTGGCTGACGCTGCTTGCCCTATTCCTCGGCACGGCCACCGGCCCAGGCCTACTACTGGTGGTGCCGTTCCTGGCCTGGTTCGGATACAAGGCCTACCGGGACTACCAAGAGCTGGCCGGCGCCCCGGCCGACGGGTTCGGCAT
Organism: Kocuria flava; assembly: GCF_001482365.1. NCBI lineage: Bacteria > Bacillati > Actinomycetota > Actinomycetes > Micrococcales > Micrococcaceae > Kocuria > Kocuria flava. The sequence goes on from NZ_CP013255.1 coordinate 111,934, forward strand.
CAACCCGCCCAACGCCTACCGCCACCCGCACGCGAGGATCCCCGAGGTGCCGGTGCACGGGCTGCGCATCTTCGCCCAGGAGGTCGTAGCCACCAACACCCAGCTGCTCGATGACCTCCACCGTGTCGGGGCCATGGACGTGCTCACCAAGGAACAGGCCGCCCGGGACGCCGACGCGGCCCGCTTGCGGATGAGCGCCGAGGTACGGACTCTCCAGGAGGAGAAACGGGCCCTTCAGGCCCAGATCGTGGATGTGCGCGAGGTCGCCGAGGTCCATAACGTCGGGTACTACGACTTCGAGCACCCGGCCGAGGCCTCAGTGAAGCTGGCCGGGGAGCTCGATCAGGTCCGGCGGCAGATCAAGGACGCGATCCGGGCCAAGACCGCGGTCCGATCGGTCACCGGGTTCACCTTCAACAACTCCGAGAAGGAAGGAACCAAGTTCGTCCGCGACCTCACCAAGCTGCTGCTGCGGGCCTACAACGCCGAGGCCGAGAACTGCGTGAAGACCGCCCGGGCCGGCAACTACCACGTGGCTCAGAACCGGCTGGAGAAGGCCCGCGAGCAGATCCGCAAGGCCGGTGCCATGATCGGCCTCGACGTCACCGAGTCCTTCCATCGGCTGCGGCTGCGCGAGATCGAGCTGGCCACCCTGCACCTCCAAGCCGTGGCCGCGGCCAAGGAGGAAGAACGCGCCCGCCGCGAGGAGGCCCGCGAAGCCGCCCGCGCGTTGAAAGAGCTGGAGGCGGCCAAGGCCAGACAGCAGAAAACGGTGGACCATCACCTCAACGTGCTGGCCAAACTCGAGGAGACCGGCGACACGGAAGGCATGGAGCGGGTGCGGGAGCAGCTGGCCGAGGCCCAGGCCGCCCTGGCCGATGTCGACAACCGGCTGGCCAACACCCGCGCCGGCTACGTGTACGTGATCTCCAACCTCGGGTCCTTCGGGGAGCGGATGGTGAAGATCGGCATGACCCGACGCCTGGACCCGATGGACCGGGTCAAAGAGCTCGGCGACGCCTCGGTGCCGTTCAACTTCGACGTCCACGCCCTGTTCTTCTCCCAGGACGCCGTGGGCGTGGAAACCATGCTCCACCAGCACTTCGCCCACCAACGGGTCAACCGGGTGAACCTGCGCCGGGAGTACTTCTACGCCACCCCTGACGACGTCCGCACCGCCCTAGCTGTAAGAGGGCATGACGTTATTGGCAGGGGCCGGGACGCGTGAGGCCGGGGGATGATCGCCACAGGCGACCCCGATCGCGTCCCGGCGGGCC
>NZ_CP013256.1 GCF_001482365.1 Kocuria flava
TCTTACACCGTTACTGCGATAGTCCCTTGTGTGTCGCCGGGTGCGGGTTGGTGCTCCTGGGGGAGGGATCGGGGGCGGTGCAACGAGGAGATGTCCGCCGCGCCCTGCGTGCTGGGCCACCGCGCGATGCCGCAGGATGCGGCATCGAGTACATCGAGGGAGGAACGTCATGTCTGGAACGGAGATCGCTGAGCGCAGGTGGTGGCGATGATCCTCGTCGGAGTGATGCTGGCGGTCTTGGGCATGTTGCTGCTGTTCATGCTGGCGCGAGTCACCGTGGTGGAGATCGATCAGTTCAGGCGTACCGCCGCCGTGGCAACGTTGGGTGTCATTATGGTCGCCGCCACGCTGTTGAGCACCGGGACGGCGCTGATTGGTGTTTCGGCGCTCCTGTCGTTCAGTGCTTTTCGGTGAGGCCAGCGAGAATCCGGGTGCGGCGACGGTTTCGCGGGGGCGTGGAATCGATTCCGCCTCCCACAGTGTGGAGTTGCTGTGGACGCCTCAAGGCATTTTCTGGGGGTGCCTCAATGAGTCAGTGCGTGTACCGGCCTCGTTCGCCTCGCTGACGGCCGGCAGGTCAGTGGTGCAGGGACGGGGGGCGGACGTCTGTTATGGCTGGGGGACCAGTTCCAGGTGCTTGCTGAGGAACTGGAGCATGGTGGTGATGAGCATTTTGCGTGAGTGGGCCCGGCGGTACTCGTGGCCTTCACCGGCCAGTTGGAGGTACTGGACGGGTCTGCCCAGTTTTTCCAGGGTGGTGACGATTTGTCGGGCTTCGCCCAGTGGCACGTTGGTGTCCAGCTCGCCGTGGATCACGAGCAGGGGCGCGGTGATGCGGTGGGCCTGGCGCAGGGGGGAGATCGCGTGCAGCAGTTCTCGGTCGCGTTCGGGGTGGCCGTACTTGGTGATGGCCGCGGCGGCGATCCAGGGCTCGGTGTCGCGGTAGAAGGTGTGCAGGTCTGACATGCCGCAGATGTCCACGCCGGCGGCGAAGACTGCGGGGAAGAAGGCCAGCGAGGCCAGGGTGAGGTAGCCGCCGTAGGAGCGGCCGGTGACGGCGATTCGTGCCGGGTCGGCCACACCGAGGCGGATCAGGTGGTCGGCGGAGGCCAGGACGTCCTCGAAGGCGTCGTAGCGGTGGTGGACCTCATCGGCATGGACGAAGGCTCGGCCGAACCCGGAGGAGCCGCGCACGTTGGGGGCGAACACGGTGATCCCCGCGGTGGCCATTGCCTGGTGCTGTGGGTTGAAGGTCGGCCGTTCCTGGCCTTCCGGGCCGCCGTGGAGGTACAGCGCCGCCGGGCCCGGTTCCCTCGCCCCGGGGGCGCGGTAGAGCCAGCCGGTCAGGGTCAGTCCGTCGCGGGCCCGGTAGGTTTCCAGGGTCGGCTCGATCGTGTGCCACCGGGGTAGTCGGGGTGTGCTGGTGATGCGGGTCCACCGATGGGTGGAGGTCTCCACGTGCCACAGTTCGCGGGGCCGTTCGGGGCCCTCCACGGCCATGACGATGCTGTTGCCATCGCGGCTGAGCACCGGATCGGTGGCCACCAGGCCGGGCAGGCCCCTGAGCGGGGTGCGCTGACCGGTGGTGGTGTCCAGTAGCTCGAGCTCGCTGCAGCCGGCGACGTTCCAGGACAGCAGCAGCCGGCGTCCGGCGTCGTCGGCGTCGAGGTTCTCCAGCTCCGCGTCCTCCCGAGCTGCCAGGGTCCGTGGCTGGCCCTGGACGCCGTCCACGCTCAGCGCCATGGCGATCAACTGTCGGCGGGGCAGGCCCGCGTCCGTGACCACGTAGGCCGTCAGCGGTCCCGGGGCCGTGGGTGGTGAGGGGCGCAGCAGCGCCACCTCTGTGGTCCCGGTCGATCGGTCGGGCAGCAGGGGGTGGTGCTGGTCGGTGAGCCGGTCGAAGACTTCGCAGAACTCCTGGCCGCGTTGGCCGTCACGGACCACGATCAGCCGTTCCTCGACCGAGACGTCGAGGACGTGGATCAACTCCCCCTCCGTCACGGGTACCATCGCCGCGTCGGCCGGGTTGACCAGGAAGGAGCGGGTCTGCTCGCCGGGCTCCACGGAGGGGATGGTGATTATGACGTGGTGTCCGCTGCGGGTCCAGGGTCCCAGCTCGGCGTGCAGCTGCGGGGAACCGGCCAGCAGGCGCGCGTCGGTGCCGTCCGGGCGCACCGCCCACACCTGGGTCCGTACCCCGCCGTGGGTGGCCACCGCGCACGCCAGCCAGGCGCTGTCCGGGGACCAGCGCACTGCCACCACGGGGTCATCGGAGAACTTGAGGCGGATCGCTTCGGGCGGTTGCCCGTTGAGGACCACCTCCTGCACCCAAACCTCGGGGACTCCGCAGCGGTCGCTGATGAACGCCACCCGGCGGGCATCGGGGGTCATGGTCGGTCCCCAGCTGCCCCAGGCCTCGACGAGGTGGTGGGCGAGCTCGATCACCTCTCCGACCGGGACCGGGACCTGGTTGGTCATGTGGACTCCTCCTGGCATGAGGTTCCCGCTCACGCCACTACGTCTCCGGCAGAGACCATGGCTGCAGCGCGGTGGAGCCCAGCCTAGTGGCGCCCTGTCTCGAGTCCGATGCCGCCTGCTGTCATCGGTGGCAGCGTGGATGTGCCGGATCTGCGGATCCTGCAACGGGTGGACAGGTTACGGGTCGCGGCCATCGACTCGGTCGGCTTGTGCGCCTCAGCAGCCCATCCCGTGAGGGGGCGGCAGGGACCCAAGGGCTTTCGGGTCCCCGCCGCCCCCCCCGTTGGGTAAGAGCGGTGTTCAGCCGCGGGTGACGGGGATCTTCTTGGTCCCGGGCACCTGGTCGGGCTCGGTCACCGGGGCCCGGACCTCCAGCACCCCGTCCTTGTAGGTGGCGGTGATGTCCTCCTCCTTGGTCCCGGCCGGCAACGGCAGGGTGCGCACGAAGGACCCGTAGCGGAACTCCGAACGGTAGGTGGCCTTGTCCTTGTGCTCGGACTTCTCGCGGCGTTCGGCCCGCAGCCGCAGCATGTCGTTGGCCACGGTGAGCTCCACATCCTGGTCGGGGTCGATGTCGGGCAGCTCCGCCCGGATCACCATGGCCTCGCCGTCCTGGAACTCCTCGACCTTGGGCCAGGACACGTTCAGATCGGACTGCAGGTCGCCTTCCAGGAGCCGGCGGAACGGCTCGAGCATGTCGAAGGCGTCCCTGCGCATCAATCCAGCCATCACTTGCCTCCTCTCCTCGGGCCCGGCCCCGGTCACGTCGGGGCGGCCGTCAACCGGAGGCCGTGGACCCGTCGAGGGGGGCCGGAGGTGCACTTGTTGGGACATTTCCAGGATAAGCACCGGATGCGGGGAGCAAAAGATCTGTTTCCGGCGCGGGTGAAACGTCATCCGCGCCGGCCGTGGTTCCACGCTCACGGAGGAGGGGGCCGTCGGCGGAACGGCCGGCTTTGGGACTCGCCCCGTCCTCGACCGGTGGTCGAGGACGGGGCGGCTTGCCGATCCCTAGCTGCACCTTGTGCGGTGGCTGGGCTGTGCTGCCTGCCCAGGATTCGAACCTGGAACCCCCGGTACCAGAAACCGGTGCAACTACCAGTTGTGCTAGCAGGCACCGCCCACCGAGTGGGCGAGGATTTCAACGCGTGACCGGGGTCCGCCCATTCCCAGGCTCCGGTGTCCGTGCTGGGTCGGGGTTGATTCGAGGCTCCGAGGTGCACTGCGGGGTGGCAGTGCTCCCAGGATGGGTCCCGGCGTGAGGGTCGGTGCGACCTGGTTCTGGTGCCTGGCCATGGGTGGGGGTGGTGAATGAGCATCTCGGTGGAGGGGAGGTTCGCCCGTGCGAGAATCTTCAGCTGGTGGACGGGGCGGTTGCGTCGGTGCCGGCGGTGAGGATGGCCAAGGACGCAGCGACGGAGTGATCGGGTTCTGCCGGTGGGGCAGTGTAGGCGCGCAGGATGAGCACGGATTTGCCGGCCACTTCCAGGGGTGCGTCGGCGGCCACGAGGCGGGTGCCGGCACTCTTGCCGGCGGTGTCCAGGACGACTTCCCACTGCGGGGCGTACTCGGCTGGGGGGAGGGTGAAGGTCACGGGCCCGTCGTGGGAGTTGAAGCACAGCAGGAAGTTCACGTCCGTGATCGTGCGTCCACGCCAGTCCTTGCCGATGGCGGCCCCGTTGTAGAAGACCCCCAGGGCGCGGGCCAGCGGTTGCCCCCAGTCAGCGGGCACCATGGGGGAGGCATCGGGATTCAGCCACACGATGTCGGGCAAGGGCTGGCCCTGCTCCCGGTCCACGGGTCGGCCGCTGAAGAACCGGTTGCGCCGGAACGTGGGGTGCTGGCGGCGCAGCCGGGCCACCGCGGCGACGAACTCGCTCAGCGGGGCGTCCATGCTCTCCCAGTTGATCCAGGTCAGCTCGTTGTCCTGGCAGTAGGCGTTGTTGTTGCCGTTCTGGCTCCGGCCCAGCTCGTCCCCGTGGACCAGCATCGGCACCCCTTGGGACAGCAGCAGGGTGGCCAGGAAGTTGCGCTGCTGCCTCGCCCGCAGGGCCAGGACCTCGGGGTCGTCCGTGGGGCCCTCCACCCCGCAGTTCCAGGAGCGGTTGTGGGACTCTCCGTCGTTGTTGTCCTCGCCGTTGGCTTGGTTGTGCTTCTCGTTGTAGGAGACGAGGTCGCGCAGCGTGAAGCCGTCGTGGGCGGTGACGAAGTTGATGGAGGCGAACGGGCGGCGCCCGGAGGACTCGTAGAGATCGGCCGAGCCGGCCAGCCGTGAGGCGAACTCCCCCAGGGTGGCCGGTGCTCCGCGCCAGAAATCGCGCACCGCATCCCGGTATCTGCCGTTCCACTCGGTCCACTGCGGCGGGAAGTTCCCCACCTGATAACCCCCAGGACCGATGTCCCAGGGCTCGGCGATCAGCTTGACCTGGGAGACCACCGGGTCCTGCTGGACCAGGTCGAAGAAGCTGGCCAGCCGGTCCACGTCATAGAACTCACGGGCCAAGGTCGCGGCCAGATCGAAGCGGAAGCCGTCCACGTGCATCTCCGTCACCCAGTAGCGCAGAGAGTCCATGATCAGCTGCAGCGCGTGGGGGTGGCGGACGTTGAGAGTGTTGCCGGTGCCGGTGTAGTCCATATAGTACTGCTTCTCGCCTTCGACCAGCCGGTAGTAGGCGGAGTTGTCGAGGCCCTTGAACGCCAGGGTGGGGCCCAGGTGGTTGCCCTCGGCCGTGTGGTTGTACACCACGTCGAGGATCACCTCGATCCCTGCCCGGTGCAGGGACCGGACCATGGCCTTGAACTCCTGGACCTGCTGTCCCGGCTCGGCGGTGGAGCTGTAGGCGTTGTGCGGGGCGAAGAACCCGATGCTGTTGTAGCCCCAGTAGTTGCACAGACCCTTGTCCAGCAGCAACCCGTCGTGGACGAACTGGTGCACCGGCATGAGCTCGATGGCCGTCACCCCGAGCTTCTGCAGGTGCTCGATCACCGCCGGGTGAGCCACGCCCGCATAGGTTCCTCGCTCGGCGGCCGGCACCTCGGGGTGCAGGATGGTCAGGCCCTTGACGTGGGCCTCGTAGATCACCGAGTCGTGATACGGGATCCGCGGGGGCCGGTCCCCCTGCCAGTCGAAGAACGGGCTGATCACCACCGACCGCATCGTGGAGGGCGCCGAGTCCTCGGCATTGAACGATCCGGGATCACCGGGGTGGTGGGAGAACACCGCCGGACCCCAGCGGACCTGGCCACTGATGGCCTTGGCATAGGGGTCCAGCAACAGTTTGGCCGGGTTGCACCGCACACCGCGTGAGGGGTCATAGGGACCCTCCACGCGGTACCCGTACTTCTGACCGGGGATCACGTGCGGCAGGTAACAGTGCCACACGAAAGCGTCCACGGCCTCCAGTGCGATGCGGTGCTCGGTGCCCTCGGCGTCGAACAAGCACAGGTGCACGGCCGTGGCCGCCTCACTGAACACGGCGAAGTTCGTGCCGTTGCCGTCGTAGGTCGCCCCCAACGGATAGGGGCTACCCGTCCACACGTCCATCTCAGTCCTCCGCCGCCCGAAGCACGGTCAGCGAACACGTCGCGGCAGGAGCACGTGAGACCGCCAGCCGCTGCGGGATCGCACCGAGGGAGCACGAACTTTCCCTTCCTCAGTACTCACACCATATGCTCGCCTCCGTTGCCGGTGGGCGAAAACCCCGGCGACGCACCGTTGCCGGTGCTCCACCGCGGCGGCGGTCAGGGATCTGACCAAGATCCGAGGCGCGCCCTGCTCCCTGGGTTGGTGGTGACCGGCGTCCGGACACCGCGGCCGACGGACCATCCAAGCCGAGCACTGCGGTCGCGGTGTTCAGCTCGCCCAGCAGTCAGCGGCGCAAAAATCCAGCAAACGCACAAGTTGCCTTGTCGGTAGGGGCCCATCGTTCCTACCCTGAGGCTCCAGTCACACATCGGTCGCCGTCAGAGCGCGCTCCGGGAGTTATTGCGACGGCAGTACCGCGGGACGCACCGGTGCGGTGAAGGCGTGCAGCGGCTGGTGGTGTGACGCATTCGGCGCGGCTGAGAAAGGGCGCTCTCATGGGGCGGAAGCGGCATCCTTCGGATCGTGCGGTCAGTGCGCCCTCCGGAACTACCCGGTTCAGGACCGGAGCGCCCTTGTCCGCCCAAGGCCGGCACGGCCTCCGGCGGCGCCAAGCCGTGTTCGCCGGGATACCACCTCTGATGTTCCGTTCGCCTTCCCCTGGCAAATCTGCTGTGGAGCAGAAGCCGAGGCGCGGCCCGGTTTCCTCAGCGCGGCCGGCGGGTACCTGCCGTACGGTGGCCCATGCTGTGGCCGGCGCGGTAGCAGACACCCCCGGGGTGGTGCGGCTGCAGCGCACGGGAACCAATGCGCTGCTGGGCCTGGCTTCTGTAGTGATGGATGCCCCGAGCAGGTGGGGGAGTCCGTCCCGTGCCCGGGTAGCGGCGTGCTGCGGGGTGCGCGTGCGCGCCGTGGGCAACCGCGCTGAAGTGGCCCTGGGGTTGTGCCTCGACCCGTCCGTGGTGGCGGCCCCCGACCGGTTACACGCCGCGGTTGCCGTCGTTGCCAGCGTGGAGGACCGTGTCGCATCGGTGGTACGCGAGGCGGGATGGCGGTGCGGGGGCATCGACATCACCGTCCACGCCCTCAAAGAGGGCAGCACAGGCCAAGGCGGGTGCCCGTCCTCGTCCAGGCCGGCGGCGGGTGTGGCGGGCAGTGACCGGACAGCCACAATCGATGCAGGTGCTGGGCCGGCGGGAACCGGCGGGTCCTGGGGGGGACTTGGCCAGGCAGTGCCCGCACGCTAGGGGCCAGGAGCAGGCAGGGGTAGACGGCGCTGATGGCGGCAGTATGGACTCGGGCCCTGAGTTGGTACGGGCCATGAGCTGGGAGGACCCCAGCACCGCCCCCTGTGGGACCTTCCGGATCTTATGGGTCTCATCGGCCCCGGCTGTACCGCACTCAGCCATCGCGCCGGTGGGTGGCGACCGTGTCGCCGGCGGGGTTCTCCCGGACCGGAGAGTCGGAGGCGGCCCCTACTAGCTGGGACGAAGCCGGGCGGCGCTCGATCCCGACGACGGCGTAGACCTCGGCCTCGTCCAGGCTCTCGCGCTCCATGAGCGCGGCGACGATCGCCTCGAGCCGGTCGCGGTTGTCTGCCAGCAGGCGACGGGCCTCGGCGTAGCAGTCGGCGATGAGGGTCCGCACTTCCTCGTCGACCGCCTCCAGCAGCGCCTCGGAGGCTCCTGCCTGGCGCGGGTCGCCCTCGAGCGGGTAGACCTGCACCGGGCCGACCCGGGGCGACATTCCCCATCGGCCGATCATCTGCCGGGCGATACCGGTGGCGGTCTGCAGGTCGGACTCCGCCCCGGTGGTGATGACCCCGAACACCTCCTCCTCGGCGGCCATCCCGCCCAGGGCCCCGATGATCCGGCCCTTGAGGTAGTCCCGGTCGTAGCCGTACCGGTCCGTCTCGGGGGTGGAGAGGGTCACCCCGAGGGCGCGGCCGCGCGGGACGATCGAGATCTTACGCACCGGGTCCGCCCCCGGTTGCAGCATGCCCAGCAGAGCGTGACCGGCCTCGTGGTAGGCGGTGCGCAACCGCTCCTCCCGAGGCAGGACCACGGAACGTTCGGCCCCGAGCTGGACCTTCTCCAACGCGTCGGTGAAGTCCCGGGTCGACACCTGCTCGTGGCCGCGCCGGGCCGCCAGCAGCGCGGCCTCGTTGACGAGGTTGGCCAGATCAGCCCCGGTCATCCCCGGGGTGGTGCGCGCGATGTGGGCGAGGTCCACCTCGGGGGCCAGCGGCACTTTCCGCGTGTGGACGGCCAGGATCTGCTCCCGGCCGTGCTGGTCGGGGACCCCGACGGTGATCTTGCGGTCGAAGCGCCCGGCCCGGGTCAGGGCCGGGTCCAGGATATCGGCGCGATTGGTGGCCGCCAGCACGACCACACCCTCGGTGCCGGTGAAACCGTCCATCTCGGTGAGGATCTGGTTGAGGGTCTGCTCGTGCTCATCGCGCCCGCCCACCGATCCGACCGCGGAGCGGGCGCGGCCGATGGTGTCGATCTCGTCGATGAACACGATCGCGGGAGCGACCTTGCGCGCCTCTCCGAACAGCTCCCGTACCCGGGAGGCACCCACCCCGACGATCATCTCGATGAACTCCGCAGCACTGGCCGAGAAGAACGGCACCCCGGCCTCCCCGGCCGTGGCCCGGGCCAGCAGGGTCTTGCCCGTGCCGGGCGGGCCCTCCAGCAGCACGCCCTTAGGCATCCGGGCACCCAGCTTGCGGTACTTGTCGGGGTTCTTGAGGAAGTCGACGATCTCGGCGACCTGGCCCTTGACCTCGTCGATGCCGGCGACGTCGGCGAAGGTGACGCGGATCTCGGCCGGGTCCACCCGGCGGGGCTTCCTCCCCCGGCCGAGCAGACCGCCCGCCCCACCGGTCTGCCGGCGCAGCAGCCACAGCCAGAACCAGACGAGCAGGGCCACCGGCAACAGGGAGATGAACAGGTTCGCCAGGAAGCCCCGCTCGGTGGTCACCGGGGTCGCGCTGACCTCCGCACCGCGGGTCTCCAGGGCGGCCAGCAGGTCGTCCTGCGCGAAGACCGGCCGCTCGGTGGTGAACTCGGTGTAGGCGCCCTCGCCCTCCGGGCGCTCGACCGGCTCCCGGAGAACCCCCTGGATCGTGTTGCCGCGGGCGAAGACCTCCTCCACGTTGCCGTCGCGCACCTGGTCGGTGAACTCCGTGTACGGCACGGACGCCACCTGGGCGCTGCCCACGTCCTGGAGGGTGGTCAGCGTGAAAAGCAGGAACCACCACATCAGGAACCACGCGAGCAGCCGCCACCAGCCCGGCTTCTGCGGCCCCTGCCCGTCCTCCGGAAGGCCCTCCGTGCGCCACGGACGCGGCGCTGGGGCGTCCCGGCGCCAACGAGACCAGCGAGCAAAGCGGGCAGGCCGTTGCTCCCTGGTCCCGGTGTTCCCATCGCTCTTCGTGCGATCAGCCATGACGTCTCCTCCGACGACAGTCACTGCAGAATTACTATGGCCCATCCCGGACCGGCACGCACAGAGAAAGGCGGTATCACAAGAGCGGGCCGCCGCCGTTCATGGGCTCTTGAGGGCGGGTTGGCCCCGGTTGGCGACTAACTGGGTTACCTCATACTGGGCCGGTTTCCGATCACTGTTGCCCACTCGGAGACAGGAACCTCCGTACACGCCCCAGACCGTCACGCAGCACGGCTTCTCGCCAGAGCTCGTCTATGCGGACTCTCGCTCACGCTCTCATTCACTCCTCACTCGTTCACTGAGCTCGAATGAAGGGTGAACGACAGAGTGAACACTGGACAAGGTCCCCATCCTCCTGAATCCGCACCTGCCCTGCGCGGCCGGCATCCGGACACGGCAGGCGCCGGCCGCTTCGTCATTCGTCCGGCTCCGGGGCCACTTCCTCGAGCACACCGTCCTCATACCGGCGCCACCGGGTGCCGGAGGCATCCGTAAACTCGAAAGCCGTCACCCTGCGATCAGGGGACATCGTCACCGGGCGCAGGCGTTCGTACTCGTCCGGGCGGTGCCCCAGGTCCCACGCGTGCTCCGGATCCAGGCCGTAGATCAGATGGCCGGGCGGAAAAATCCTGACGGCCAGGCGGGGATTGTCCACCCGCACTCTCCGATGGTCGCGGTACACCAAGTCGGAGGACATCACCACGAGGTCGTATATCGGGGCTCCGGAGCGGTTGTGGACCTCGATCACCGAACCGCGGTCGGAGGGCTTTCCGAGCTCGGCCGACAACCACGCCATCACCTCGTTCGCCTGCCGCCTGCGACCCTCCTGCTGCGACACCGCGTCCCGGTGCTGTGCGGTCCGCTTCATCCGGCGCAGCTCGACCACCGCCCACACTGCCGCTACCAGAGCCAACAGGGCGACGGCCACGGACAACCATTCCATGGCCCGCATGATCCCAGATCTGGAAGTGTCCGGTCGAGGGCCCTGTGCCGCTACCTCCTGACCCGTCGTGTGGCTGTCTCGTTCGGCCTTGTCGTCAACCGCAAGGGACTGGCGCACGATCAGGTTGCTAGCGGACATGCCAATCTCCCTGTAG
>NZ_CP013257.1 GCF_001482365.1 Kocuria flava
AAAAGCGCGTTCCGCGACGACTGGGGGAAACTCTTTTCCGTCTACGTCAACGAGGCGGACGGAACCGTGTTCGCCACGAACAAGGCCCCCGGCGGGTCCGGGTGCTCCGAGTACTGAGGGCCACCCGGCGCGGCTTCTGAGGGCTCGGGCGGTGCTGGAGCGGGCCCTCACAGACCATGACGGGCCGCCATGGTCCCTCAAATCCTTTGACACACGGCCTTGCGTGGGGTTAGCTGTAACTAGCCCACCTCCTGATGGGGGGTGGGAAGTAAAAGCCAGGACCCCCGCCATGTCGGGACCTGGCTTTCGCGCTGTCTAGAGGTCGATCGGCACCCGGTCAATGAGCCCGATCCGCTCCACGTACTGCCGATCCCCTCGCTCCTCCGCGCCCACCGCCCCTAGGACTTGATCCGGCACCCACACCATCGGTTCATCGGATGGGTGGACATGCTCTAGGCGCAGCCCAGGGGGAAAGGCCTGCCTACCACGCAGGCTTTCTACGAGGTTGCGGTCCCTTTGGTTCTGGCCCTCAGAACGGGACTCCAGGAACAGGCAGGAAACCCCGATTCCGTCTAGCCTCCACGACAGTTGCTCCAGGCACAGCCGTCGGGCTCGCTCCTGCTTTTTCGGCGCCACTGGGGCTGCCACCACGATCACGTGAAGCATGTCGAAGGACGCGATTAGCTCCACGGCCGATCCCTTGCGGTCATCCTTGATGTCGTGCCAGTGGAGCTTACGCCGAGCCTTTTGCAGGGTGCGCGAGTTAGCCGGCGTCTTTGCCTTCGCGTAGCGCTCCTGAAGGTCCTCGACGGCTTCCCTTTGAACCGTCCGTAACTGGTCCCTCAGGTCTTCACACATAGTGGGATCTGCCACGACGGCTCCAAGAAGGTACAGCGGGTCGGCGCCTGGGTCTTCGCGGTAGCTCTCATCGCCCCAGGCGTGTAGGGCGAAATCTTCGGCAGTAGTTGGCACTTCGATAGTTTCCCATCAACTCCGGACAGTACTGTTTGCCCCCCCTGTTCCCTCAGCGGCCGGAATGCACAGGCCAGACTCTGCCGCGGCGTACTGATCGCCAGTCCTCGCCGTCTTGCATCCCTAGGGTTGTGCGACGTCTCGTCGTGTCCGAATCACCTAGCAGGTTTAAGCGGCACTCCGCGGGTCTGTTTGTCCTGCAACCTTGTTCTGTAACCAACAGTTGAGAATCCGGTGCGTGGGGACTGTTGCGAGACACTCCCCGCACCGAGCCGGCAGGGCACCAGGAAACGAAAACCCGCCCGTCAGACTGGGCGTCATGGCGGGCGTCATGGCGGGCGTCACCCGTCAAAAGCCACCCGTCAGCCCGCTAATTGAGCGGCGTTCACAGCTTGCCTGACCGGCGGCCATGACTGGTCGCCGTGACGGGTACTTCCGACGCGACCGGCCACGCGCTGACCGAATGGCCGCCATTGACGGCCACCACTGTCGACCGTGACGGGCTGTTTCCCGCTGACCTGACGCCCGCCTATCCCCGCAAAAGTCCGGGCCTGCCGCCCGTCATTGCGTGCGATTATTGGCCCATGACGGACACCACGGGGCAGCCCGAGACTGTAGACCCGGCCACCATGACGGGCCGCTCTGACGGCCGTCAGAGCGGCCGTCACGTCGCCGAGCAGCCCGCCGCTGACGCCCGCCAGGGCGCCAAGGAGGCGCCCGTCACGGCCACCGTGGATGCCCTCCAGACGTTCAATCTAAAAGAGGCTGCCGAGGTCACTGGACTATCCGTCTCCACCATGCGGCGGCGCCGTGCGGAGCTCGCCAAGCTCGGCGCGACCGTTACCGAAGACGGGGTTTGGTCCATCCCGATCACCGCGTTGGAGGCCGCCGGCCTACTGGACACCACGCGCCCCGAAGAATCCGCCCCTGCCGAAGCCCCAGAAGCGCCCGGGGACGCCCCTGTGAGCCCTTCACTGGCGCCTGAGGCACCGGAGCAGCCCGAGATCGATTCAGACCCTTTGGAGCAGCTCCGGGCCCTGGAAGCTGAACTAGCCGCTACGCGGGAACGTCTGGCCGAGGAGGAGCGGCAGCGCGTGGAAGAAAGGCACCGGGCCGAACTCGCTGAGGTTCGTCAGGCGGCGGCCGAGCAACGCGCCCGGGCGGCTGAGGTTCTCGCCGAGGAACGACGACAGACCTTGGAGGTAGAGCGCCGGATGCTCACCGCTGGCCCGGCGGTCTATGCCCCATCTTGGCCGACCCCTGAGGCTGGCTATCAGCAGCCGCGGCAGCAGTCGGCACCCCAGCCCGAGGAGCCCGCCGAAGAGCAGCCGGCGTCGCGCCCAACAGAACCCGCGGCGTCTGAGGCCCCGACAGAGCAACCGGCTTCCGAGCAGCCCGCGGCGTCCCCGCAGGCCCCGACCCGGCGGCGTTGGCGGGATTGGCTCGGCCTCTAGGCCCTGACCTCGGCCAACAACGGGACCCGCGGAAAAGTTCTGTTCCGTGATCCCCGCGGCCGGGGCGAATTACAAGGTAGGGTTTTGGGCGTGACATAGATTTCAGACCCCCGCGCCCGCCACACCTAGGCGCATTTAAAAGCCCCGGCAGGACGGCAATCCCCCGGGGCACGGAGCGAAACACTCAGACTGTCCCGCTCGGCTTCCATCCTACCCGGATGAGGCTATGACGGACCGTTCGGAGTTGCTCCGGGCGGTCCTTTTTCGTGCCCCGGTGATCCTGGGAAGCGGAAGGAACCGCCAAAAAGCGAACGGCCCCGGGCCTGCCAGCCCGGGACCGTTCAGAAGTTCAAGCCACGAACCCCTAGTTCGCGGCGACCTTTCAACATGCAACACGCAACGTTCAACTAGGTATGAGGTAACGATGCCCCACAAGTCTACCGAGCGCACCGCGCCGGTTTCCACTACTGCCCCCGTTGCGCCTTGCGAGCTGCCCGCTGGCGTCATCGACCTGGACCAGGCCCGGCGGGTCCGTCTCCACGGCTACGACAAGTTCGACTTGGAGGACGTCGCCGAGACGGACCCCAACCTCACCCATGCCGAGTTCCGGACGTTCATGGCCCTGTGGAAGCACGCCGATAGCGAGACGCTGGAGGCCCGGCCGACCCAGGGCACCATTGCCAAGCGGTTGAACCTGAACGACGCCAAGACCGCCGGGAGGCGCATCGACGCCCTGGCCGCCAAGGGTTACCTGATCGTCAAGCGCACCGGGTATTTCGACAAGGCCACCGGCCGGAACATCGCCAGCCTCTACCGGCTCACCATGCCCGCCGGGGCCATGACCGAGGCCGAACGGAAGGCCGCCGCCCAGGCAGAAATCCGCGCCGATTCCGTCCCTGGCGGGGGGGTGGGGGTCACCACGAACCCCACGGTGGGGGTCACCACGAACCCCACGGGGGGGTTCACCACGACCCCCCTAACCAATCAGGAAACCAATCAGGAAACCGATCAGAAAAACCCCGCTGCCGCGACGGCTCCGCCGCCCGCGGATTCGCGGGATGTGGATAACTCGATCAACTACGGCCGTGGCGGGTACGACGCGGACGGCACCCCCTGGGAGAGCACCGTCAAGGCCGCCTGGATCGCCTGGGCCCAGGCGGTCGGGAACACCACGGCCGAGGCCGGGGCCCTGGACGCCTTGCTGTCCCTGATCGCTGCCCGCAATGGCGAGGACGCCGCGGATTGGGCCCGCGACTATTGGGGTTGGCACGACGCCCGGGCCCTGGATATCTGCCTGGCCCCCAGCCTGGACGCTGCCCGCTATGAGGCCGGCGCCCAGTACAGCAACATGCTCAACGCCGCCGCGGCCGACCCCTACCGTGCCGTCACCGTGAACAACCCGCCCCGGGTCCACCGGCAGCAGCCCGTGACTGTCGTGGACCGCGACAACGCCGCCGCCGTGGCCGCCGAGGCTGAGCAGCTGCACGCCACCGGGCAGCTGAACCCCGACGTTGCCGCTTGGCTCGACGCCCAGCCCAAGGCCGCCCCCGCCACGACGGCCCCGGCCGCCGAGAACCACGACACGGACCCCGCGGACGCGGAGCAGCTGCACACCGCCCAGGTGGAGAAGGAGCTTGCCGCCCGCATCGCCGAGCAGGAGGCCGAAGACCGCCGCCGCCGCGCCCGGGCCCGCCTCGACGCCCGCTATCTGGCCGAGGCCGAGCGCACCGCCGCCGCACTGGAGGAGACCGACACGGCCAGCCCCCAAGACTGGGCCGAGGCCGCCGTCCTGTTCGCGGACTACCCCGCGGCGCATGACGTGTGCACGGCCCCGGAGCCCACCCCGGATTTCGAGTACCTCGCCGATCCCACCCCCGAGGACCACGCCGAGTTCGTCCGCCTGTTCCTGACGTCCTCGGCCGCCTGAGCATGGAAAACCCCACCGTGGGAAAGCCGCTCAGCCCGGCCAAGGAGGACCGCGCGCGGCAGGCCCTTACCGCGGCGCTGAACGCCCGGAAGCACCCTGAGGCCCCTGCCCCCGTGGTGCCCGGGCCCAGGCTGCGTCAGGCGTTCCGGGACGGCACCGAAGCCGCCTTGGACGAGTACACCGCCACCGCCCCGCCTAACGGTGAAGGGCCCCCGATCACCTGGGGCCGGATGATCCGCATGTTTGCCGCGACCCGTGGCACCCTACGCGCCCGCGGGTTCTCCCGGAAAATCGCCGATGACTACGCGGCGGCCGTGACGGTGCATGTGGCCGACCTTTTACGGAAGCTGCCCGCCGGCACTGACCTGCGCCGGACCGTGCTGGAGAGCATCCCGCGGGAACCGCTAGACCCCAACACGGTTTGGCCCCGCGTGTTCCCCCTGTTCAACGAACATGAGAGCTGGGAAGAGTTCCTGGCCGCCGTCCGGGGCGTGTTCGCCGAGGCCAACGCGGAAACCGCCAAGGGCATTACCGAAACCGCGGCAGCACCCGGCCCGCTGGACCCTGAGGCCCTGGAAGCCGCTGCCCTGAAAGCCGCCCGGTGGACCTGGGAGAAGTTCACGACGTCCGCGGCCATTCTCGACGCCCTACGCGCCCGCCTGTCCCTGGACGAATCCCGCCCCGTGGACCTGGCCGAGATAGCCGCCGAGGCGGGGGCCGATGAACAGACCACTGCCGCGGCCGTGGACAACATGGAACGCAAGGGCTACCTCATCCGGGACGTCGAAGATGGGCAGCCCGCGACATACCGCCTGGCACCCGAACCGCCGACCGAAGACGGCGCCACCGCCTAAAAGGCCCTGCCAGTGGCCACAGAAGCTGCCCAGGACGCCGTTTACAGGCGCAAATAGCTGGAGGGTCCGGGGCCCTTTCCGGCCCGTACAACGGCGCACAGGGCCCGCACCGTTACCGTGTCCGAGCCGCCGGAAACACTCCCCAGGAAAACCGGCATCCCGAGGAGACCCCGCACCATGCCCAACCCCCCGCACCCCGGGCCCGACGTTCACCCCGCCTATTGGCCCGCCCTGGCCTACGCCGGCGCCGATGAGGCCAAGACTCACGCCCGCGC
Source organism: Kocuria flava (assembly GCF_001482365.1). NCBI lineage: Bacteria > Bacillati > Actinomycetota > Actinomycetes > Micrococcales > Micrococcaceae > Kocuria > Kocuria flava. Next base: position 5,483 of record NZ_CP013257.1, read on the forward strand.
CGTGCGCTGGGCCCTCCACGCCGGGGACCCCGACCAGGCCATAGAAGCCGCCGAGGCCGCCACGGCAGCAGCCGAAAAATCCCGCTACGGCGCCGAACAAACCGCCCGCTACGCCCCCGCCAAAGAGGCCGAGGCCCGGGCCCATGCGGAGGAGGCCGAAGCAACGGCCCGCGCCGCCCGCCGG
>NZ_CP013258.1 GCF_001482365.1 Kocuria flava
ACCGATCAGGTTTTGAGACCAGGTCTTAGACCTAGGTCGGGGCCCGTGCGGTGGTCATCCCCGCCCACACCGGCACCACCGGTGCTCCCACCACCCGGCAGGCGGTGGTGGCTTCCGATCCCAAGAGCTTCACCCTCGATGACGGGCACACCTACGAGCGGCTCTCCGGGGCCGTGTGGGCCAAGCGCTATTGCGTGGACATCGGCACCCTGCGGGTCCGTCAGGCCTACACCGAGGGCGCGGAGCTGTTCGAGAGCCTGTGGCGCTCCGCCACCGACCCAGCACCCCGGACACCGCAGGAAATCGCCGCCGGGCAGGAGCAGTTCCTGATCGAGGCCCTGCGCGCCCATCATCGGACCCCGCCGTGGGGGCGGCCTGACTTTCACTATGACTTGGCCCGCGCCCAGGACGCTCTGGCGGGGATGGCCACGGACTTCGCCCGGATCCCCGAGGAGAAGCTCTGGGCGGTGCTGGAGCACTACCGCCGCACTCCGGAGGAGATCGCGGGGCTGAGCCAGCCGGTGGGCCCGGACTGCCTCACCACCGACCACGGCACCTGCGGCCGGTGCCGACCGGTGCTGGTGTGGGCCTGGGTCGCCGAACGCCGCTGGACCCACCATGACGGGGACCCGACCGTGGCCTATGACGTCGAGGCGATCCTTACCGCACTGGAAAGAATCGACCCCGACCACCGCAACACCCTCGGGCAGGTCCTGTCCCAGGTCCTCGACGAACACCACCGGGCCAACCAAGAGTCCACACACTGAGTGCACAACGCCGCTAACGCGCCGGCTCAGCCCGAGCCTGCGCATTGGTAGGGGAGCATCATCATCGACCGGGTTCCTCGGATCGACAGCTGAATCGGATGAGCCCCGCATGAAAGAGGCAGAGGCGCCCTTCGCGGTCCCTGCCACCACCGGGTCACCATTTCAGCCCATCTGGCTCGCTGTCTGGTCGGTATACCGACCCGCACGCGCGTGGCCTCTTCCCAGGAGCCTCCAAGCGGCCCAGGCCATCGAACGATGGAGCGCGCTGGCCCGTCGATAAGCGCTTCAATTCCTTTACTGAGCGGTAGGTAATGCACCCGTAACGCGCCGCGACGTTGCCTGAAACCTACGTTTCATAGCCTGGGTTTTATGCGCCGACCATTGCATTGACAAGAAGCCCGTGTCTGTTCGGCGTGTCTAACCATCGCAACGGCAAGCGTTCCGGCATCCACGCCAGCGCTCTCGTCACCATCCCGAGAGAAACAGCCCCTTCATGCGCATACTCGTTGTCAACGTCAACACCACTGCCTCCATGACTGAAGGCATCGGCCGGCAGGCCGCCGCGGCAGCGTCTCCGGGCACCGAGATTGTCCCGCTCACTCCGTTGTTCGGAGCTGAATCGGTCGAAGGCAACTACGAGAGCTACCTGGCCGCCGTCGCAGTTATGGAAACAGTCCGCGCGTACTCGGAGCCCTTCGACGCCGTGATCCAGGCCGGATACGGGGAGCACGGCCGCGAGGGGCTGCAGGAACTCCTCGACGTGCCGGTCGTGGACATCACCGAGGCAGCGGCCAGCACAGCGCTGTTCCTTGGCCACAAGTACTCCGTGGTCACCACCCTCGACCGCACGGTGCCGCTCATCGAGGACCGCCTCAAGCTTGCCGGACTCTCGGATCGCTGCGCCTCCGTGCGCGCCAGCGGCATGGCGGTCCTCGACCTGGAGCGAGACCCGGCCGCCGCCCTCCGGACCATCGCGGCCGCGGCCGAGCTCGCCGTGACGGAGGACCGCGCGGAGGTCATCTGCCTCGGCTGCGGCGGCATGGCCGGTCTCGCCGAGGAAGTCGTCGCCCGCACGGCCGTCCCGGTTGTCGACGGCGTCGCAGCGGCGGTCACCATCGCGGAGTCACTGGTCCGGCTGGGCCTCACCACCTCGAAGGTTCGCACGTTCGCCGCGCCACGGCCGAAGACCTTCACCAACTGGCCTCCACGGGTCGCCGCGGCGCGGCCCTAGCCCACCTCCTGGCCGAGGGCATCCCGTCACCGGCCCCATTCGTTCATCCCGAGAAAGCTTCATCATGACCACACGTCCCACAGCTCCGGAGAACTCCCGGACCGCAGCCGCTCCCGCAGAGGTTCATGCCAAGGCCGCCGGCCAGGAGTCGCTCGCCCCGCAGCAGGTACGCATCGCCGGCAGAACCTCCTACCTGCTGATGTGGCTAGGAGGTTGCGTCTCCATCGGCACCTTCACCATGGGCTCCAGCTTCGTGGGCACCTTGAACCTAATCCAGTTGCTGGTCGCCATCTCGATCGGGTGCCTGGTCATCAGCCTGGGTCTGGTCCTCAACGGGGCGGCTGGATATAAATTCGGCATCCCCTTCATGGTCCAGGCCAGGGCCCCCTTCGGCTTCACCGGAACCCGCATCCCAGGGCTGATCCGTGCCGTTCCTGCCCTCGTCTGGTACGGCTTCCAGAGCTGGATCGGGGCAGCGGCCCTCAACCAGGTCTCCTCCGTCCTCTTCGGGTTCGACAACCTGGTCCTGTTCTTCATCGTGTTCCAGCTCCTGCAAATCGGTCTTTCGATCTTCGGCTTCCAAGGCATCAAGTGGCTCGAGAACGTGGGGGCCGTCTTCATCCTCGCCTCGTTGGTGTACATGTTCTTCAGTGTGCTCAATCGCTACGGCGCGGAGATCCAGACCAATCTTGTCGATACCGAGGGCACGTGGGGCGCCCCGTTCTGGTCGGCGACCATGCTGTTCCTGGGCATCTACGCCACGATGATGATCAACGTCAGCGACTACTCCCGCGAGCACCGCCACGGCAGTAGCCCGGGCCTGCTTACGGGGCTGTACACGGCTGCGATCCTGCCGGTTACCGTATTCATGGGCATGATCGGGCTGATGGTCTCCTCGGCTACAGGGGTGGTCGACCCCATCCAGGTCTTCTCCAACGCAGTGGACAACACGCCCCTGCTGGTAATCACGCTGCTGTTCATCGCCTTCGCCCAAGTGACAACCAACGTGCTGAACAACGTCGTCCCGCCCACGTACGTCCTGATGGACGTCTTCAAGCTGCCGTTCCGCGTCTCGACCGTGATCGTCGGCCTGCTGGCCTTCGCTACCTTCCCCTGGCTGCTAGTGCGGGAGGAGTCCGCCGACGGCCTGCAGATCTTCGTGCAGACGTACTCGGCGTTCCTGGGCCCGATATTCGCGGTCATGGTGGTCGACTACTACGCCATTCGCCGAGGACGTCTTGAGCTCGACGCGTTTTACGACGCCGCAGGCCCGTACCGGGGGATCAACCCCGCGGCGGTGCTCGCCGTCGCTCTTGGAGTGGTGACAGCTTTCGTCTTTGCCGACTTCTCCTGGTACGCGGGTCTGGTGCCTGCAGGCGTCAGCTACTACCTGCTAATGCGTTTCTGGGCACCGGCCCAGCGGTTCCGCCCGGGACCCGCCGTGATCGAAGAGCGCAGGATAATCACCGAGTAACGGGACACACAGCGCTGATCGGCGCCCCCGTCCGACCAGCTCAATGACCGGCGACGCGCGGAGCACCCGTGTGTCGCCGGTCAGCTCTCATTCGGGGGCGCATTCCCGGCCTCGACGTCGGCCGTGTAGGTAGCGATGTCCGCAGCGGTCGTCAGGACGACCACGCCTTGTCTCCGTTGATGGGCCAAGGCGAGGAGACTGCTGAATCTATGCACCATGCCGCCCAGCGCGAATATTGACCACAATGAACCCAGGGCTCCCATGACACGGATATGTATGGAGTTACCGTCCACTGTCATGGACGGTGGATCGCAAGCTATGGGATGCGAGACGTCTCGTCTGGGAAGTTTGCGCCCGCATGTGTGACTTGCAGCGGTATCTGGCGGCGTTTTGTGATCGCTAAATGGCGCGCAAAGCGACGGAGCAAGGGGCTGGGCAAATCCTTCGTCTCGCGTGCCGTCACTTGACCTGGGGAAACATGCTCACTGCTTCTTCTCCTCGAGCACTGTGCGCCGTAGCTTATGAGCACCGTCAGGGACGGTAAGGTCCGTCGACGAATCCCCGAGGAGTACCTGTGGCTTGCATCTGCGTCATCGTCCCCCGCCATGTCTGCCTGAGATCGCCTTCACATGCCGACGTGTGGGCGCCGGCCACGGGCAGGTCTGTGTGAGCCGGCGGATATACCGTTGGCGTCCGGTCGAGATGCCCGACATCGCTCGTGACCAGGCCGCCGCCAGCAGGCGCATGTTCGTCAACCTTCGTGGCAGCCAAAAGTGGAAGGCCCAGATCGCCCGGGAGAAGAACTACAACTGGGCGGCGGTGCAAGTCGAGATCCGCAGCCTCGATGTGCACCTGTTGATCGCCGACCACCTCGACTCCGGCCCCTACTACTGGGTGACCGGCCCGATGGCCGAGGTGGCGATGGACGCCTCGCACGATGTCCCAGAAATGGACCCGGACCGAGACATGCCCTCCCCCTCCGGGATCATGGGCTTCGGAGCGCCGTTGCCGCCCCTTCCTTAGTACTACAGTCGCGCTTGTGAAGGGG